>PSRF01000033.1 GCA_003175865.1 Blastocatellia bacterium | reverse complement strand
GAGGAAGGTACCGGGAGCTAAGCTGTGACAATCCGGCGGGACTTAGAAGGCAATTTATCATTCCGCATTTATCATTTATGATTTTTCAATGCCTGTTGCGGCCGTAGAAAACCCCACCTGCGCGATTCGAACAGGAGTGAAGCGACTGAACATACCATTGCATCAACTCCGCAGGTTTAAATCAGTCTTCGCTCCTCTAGTATTCAGCGAATGCATCGTCCGGATAACAGTAAAGCCAACGCTCCCCAGGTTGAGCAGAAGCAATCACCGGATGGCCTGTCGCCCTTGCATGTTTGGTGGCGTGCTTATTTGGTGAACTATCACAACACCGTGTGGCAGCGCACACCTGACAGATTCGCAAGTGAACCCAATCGGAACCGATCTTGATGCACTCTTCACAAACCAACCGTTGCGGATGCTTAACTTCTTTAATTCCTTCAATATGTGTGCAACTTTCCATTTGGTCCTCTATGTCCGATAAGCTTTAGCTTGTCGTTAGTTTAAAATCCCAGCTCGCAGTCTTCAGCGGATGCCCTAATTGCTTCGAATTCCATTTGGTCCTCTATGTCCGATAAGCGTTAGCCTTGTCGTTAGTTTAAAATCCCAGCTCGCAGTGTCGGTATGTCAACCGCAGCTACGCTAACACTCTAACCCAATGAAACTACTTCACAAGCTCACCCTCCTGCTTACCTTATTAACACTCACTCTACTTGGAATTTTTAACGGACTTCACAAAAGTCACGCACAATTGCGTGGCGAACCAGCTCCGCCAACACTCGGCCTCAATCAAGGATTCGTCGAAGTCGACACGCCTGAGTTCAAGCTGAAACTTGTTAAATTCTCCCAAACTGTCGCCGAGCTTAGACCACGTTCCGATCTGAATTTCGACTTCACGCCTTCTGACTGGCTTTCGCGTCGAGCTTCGAATGGCTTTCATCACCTGGGTGATCTAATTCTCCGCCTGCGCCGGGGAAGCTCTGGCCCGTGGAACAAATACGATACTGCTGACGCAAGAAAACCAGTAAAGCTTCTTTCGGATAGGAGTGCAGATCTTTCGCCATCACTGCCGGATGATATTCCTCTTTCGATCGTTCGGACCTGGTCAGTCGAAAATGGTCGACTTGAGTTGATTTTCGAATTACAGAACAAGACTTCAGAGCCGGTACAGATTGGTGCACTCGGAATTCCGATGATCTTCAACAACATCCTTACCGGTCGCAATCTCAGGGAGGCTCACGAAAAGTGCTCATTCTTTGATCCATACATTGGTGACGATGCAGGTTATCTTCAAGTCACGCGACTCAATGGTAAAGGTCCGGCTCTCGTGGTTGTCCCTGAAGGCGAGACGCCATTCGAAGGATATCAACCTCTCAGCGAACCAACACGGTCCAGTCAGACCTTCGAGGGAGCATTTGCCTGGATGGTCCACACGCAGGCCTTCGCAGAAGACGAATGGCAAAAGACCGGGCCGTGGAACCCGCCAACGAGCCTCACGCTTGCGCCGGGCGCGAAAAAGACCTACGGGGTGCAATTTCTTCTTGCCGATCAAATTCGCAACATCGAACAAACCTTGATCACAAACCATCGTCCGGTTGCCGTTGGCATACCCGGATACATTTTGCCGATGGACCTCGATGGCAAACTCTTTCTCAACGCCCCGGCAAAAGTCAGATCGATTACTACTGAGCCAACTGGCGCAATCACTGTCCATGCCGACGGCAAAACAAGTAGTTCCTGGAATGGATTTACGATCCGCGGTCATAAGTGGGGTCGAGCGCGACTCACGATCACTTACGAAGACAATAACCGGCAAACGATCAGTTACTACGTCACTAAGCCTGCAACAGAAGCAGTCACCGATCTTGGTAATTTTCTGTTTACGAAACAGTGGTTCACAGACACTAACGATCCATTCCAACGTAGCCCGTCGGTGATGAGCTACGACCGTGAGGTAAACAAGATCGTCACACAGGATAGCCGCGTGTGGATTGCGGGGTTGGGTGATGAAGGCGGTTCTGGGTCGTGGCTGGCAGCTGCAATGAAAGAGTTTGGTCAACCCCGGAAGGATGAAGTTGAAAAGTACCAACAGTTTGTCGACCAGGTCCTGTGGGGCAGACTTCAGTACAGTGATGGTCCAAACAAGTACGGCGTACGCAAGAGTCTCTTCTTCTATTCTCCAACTGATGTACCGAGTTTTGGATATGACCCCTCGCTGAACTGGACTACATGGACGAGCTGGAAGAAGAGTGATGCAGAGTCGATCGGGCGAGGATACAACTACCCTCATGTTGTCGCTGCTTACTGGTCTATGTATCACCTGGTGCGCTCCTACTCAAATCTTGTCACAAATCACCCGTGGGATTGGTATCTCGAGCAGGCATACCAAACAACCCGCTTCATGTTTGGTCGCGCGGCAGATGGTCGTCGACGAGTCGGCTACGTCGAACTGGGATTGATGGAAGGCGATATCGTTCTTGCTTTGCTCGATGACTTGAAGCGTGAAGGTTGGAGCGAAAAAGCTGCCGAAGTTGAAAAGATGATGAAGGAACGCGCAGACCGCTGGAATCAGGAGGCGTTTCCGTTCGGCAGTGAAATGCCATGGGACTCGACCGGACAGGAGGAGGTTTATGCGTGGTGCAAATACTTTGGCTACGATGACAAAGCGCTGGTCTCGCTGAACTCAATCATCGGTTACATGCCGACGCTTCCTCACTGGGGCTATAACGGCAATGCGCGTCGTTACTGGGATTTCTTGTACGCTGGCAAGCTAAGACGAATCGAAAGACAACTTCATCATTATGGTTCAGGTCTCAATGCGATTCCTGTGCTATCAGCCTATCGCGAAAACCCCGAAGATTTTTACCTACTGCGCGTCGGCTATGGCGGAATGATGGGTGCACTTTCCAACATTGATCAGGAGGGTTTTGCGTCAGTTGCTTTTCATTCGTTTCCATCAACGCTGAAGTGGGACGCATACTCCGGAGATTATGGCCCTAACTTTTTTGGTCACGCATTTAATGCTGCAACATATTTGATCAAGCATCCGGAGTTTGGTTGGCAAGCGTTCGGCGGAAACGTGCATCAGGAAGGAAACTGGATTAAGGTCGAACCTCGTGATTCCTTAAGACAAAGAATCTACATCTCACCGATTGGACTTTGGCTGACGCTAGATAGCGGGACCTTCAGTAGCCTTTGGATTAATACTCAAACTGGGCGAGTACGAATCGGTCTCTCGCCTGCGGGTGCTTATACCACTCGGGCACTCCTACGAATAGAACAGCCGGCGAAGGTTCGAGGGGTTGGCACGTTTCATCCGAAAGAACGACTCTCACTTGAACGGCGAGCATTTGTTGTTCCGCTTGGCAAGCAAATCACATCCGTTGAATTGACCGATGCACAATGAATCAGCAATCGGCGTCATCTGTGGACATCATTGTGACTGCATCTTCACCAATCGCACCGAATAAACTGCAGCGATTTCGTTTCCACCTAATGCTTGAAATTTCACTGTCACTTTTTTCTTGTCCTTCAACATCTCCGCCGGAACCTTATATTCGACATTGAAGAAACTGCCTACTGCACTTCCCGGAGGACTTCTTTCAATAACTTGTGATCCTATTTTCTGATCATCAACCAGCACATCGAACGTGCGTTTACCACGTTCTTCACTGTTATAAGTCACAACAAGCGCAACTGGTTGAGAAGAATCGAACGATAAGTCATACGCAAACCACTTCTTTCCACGACGACTACTTCGTCCCATCATTCGATCGAGGCTCGTGTCTTCACCTTGTTGATTCGCAGACTTCTCACTTTGCGCATCTCCCGGTTGAACGAAGGCAATTGTTGATGCCTCCAACTGTTGCTGCTTCGCTCGCTCTCGCGCCAGTCCATCCAACCTCGTCTTCCATGTGTCGTTCGTATAGAGATCCCAATACAGTGCATACATCCGGCGATGTAAACGATAGAACGGAACAAACTCTATCTCATGTTCCGCGTTATCAAGGGTTCGTCCGACCCCAACGGTTCTAAATGTTCCTGGCTTATCAGCGATTGGCTTGACCCATGTCGAAACGTCCTGTTGGGCGGCAACGAAGGATGTAATCGCCTCACTTGGTCCACGACGTTCAGGTCCGAGATCACCAGCAAGAACTAATGGTCCCCACATCAATGCCGCTCGATTGTTGTTATCCGGAAGCCCATCGAGCCGCAGGGTTTTTGGCAGGACAAGCGTAATCGTGTCACCAGTCTTCCAGGAACGTTTGATCTCAATAAAAGTACCTGGTTTCGAAACGGACGTAAGTCTCTTGCCATTTATCACGACCTGAAAACCCTCCTGCGCCCAGGACGGTCTACGCAACATCAACGTGAACGTTTTTGGTCGCTGCAAAGTCATTGTCAATTTCGCAGCGTCGCCTTCAGGAAAATCAGTTTCCATATCAAACTTCGCGCCGGCTTCTTTCCATATGGCCGTCGATGGCGCGAACAAGTTCACCCAAAACTTGTCACTCGACTCGTAGTAGATTCCATCACCATGTAATCCATGACTTTCCATTCCAGTTCCAACGCAACAAGTGAAACTCCGCTGCATGTCCTGGTACTCATGACGAACACCTTGACCTACGGGAACCATGTAACAAGTTCTGCCATCTTCGGGATCGATTGAGGCTAATACGTGATTGAAGAGAGCCTTCTCCTCAAACTCGGCATACTTGATGTCGGGATTAATCGCGAAGAGGCGTCGTGTCATCTTGAGCATGTTGTAAACATTGCAACTCTCGTTGGTACGACCATCGACTCGTTCCGCTAGTTTATCTGGCGGACCAAAATATTCATCCCTTCCGTGACCACCAGTTGCGTAGGTGTGATTGTTTACGACGGAATCCCAGAAGAATTCCGCAGCAACACCTTCTGCTTTGTCACCTCCGTAGATGTACTGCATCAGCACACCTAAGAGCTTAGGAACTTGAGTGTTGCCATGAAGGCCCGCAAGTTTGTCGTCACGACGTGACAACGGATCAATCACCGCGTGGTGATCGAAATGATGTGACAGTTCGAGCCAGCGCTTGTTGCCCGTGTCTGCGTAAAGTTCGACAAGCACCTCATTCATTCCACCAAATTCGGTGTTGAGCATTTTCTGCGTCTGTTCCGCATCCAGTTTCGACAGAATTGATTCAGCCCAGGCGGCATACTTTGTTTCGAGTTCAAGAGCGGTCTTGTTACCAGTGTACCGATACGCATCGCGTAGTCCGGCAAACGTTTTGTGCAGCGTGTACCAGGGAGACCAGAGTCCGTTTAGATCGAAGGAACTTGAACGTATGTTTCCGTTTGCAACTTCCGCAAACTTTTCTCTTACTCCATCCAGCGCGCTTAGGAAACCGTCGCCGTTCTTGTCTTGTACTTCCTTTAGCTCTTTGACGATGTAGTCTGCACGTTGCTTGAAACGAACATCGCCGGTTGCCGCGTACATCAGCGACACCGCCGACAAATAATGACCGGCGATGTGGCCCGTAAGATTGCGACCGTCACCATCCCAGCCACCATAACCTTCAGCGCGTGGCTGTAGACCAGCACGCTTGCGGTAATAAGCGAGCATCCGATCGGGTTCGAGTTTGAGTAGATACTCGATGTCGAGATCCTGTGCGTGCTTGAGTGGACCACCGGTGAGTCGGACAGCGGACAACGGCAGCGGCCGTGCGATGTCCGGCACAACTGGTTTGACTGTTTGTGAGGTGGACGCGGATGTGCACATGAAAAGAAGACAGACTAACAAGAACAAATGTGTGCGGAGTCGCATGGTGTAAACCTGAATCGATTGAATGAAAGAGACCCGTCAAGATTACTTTCTGCTGTTTGGAGAAACAAGCCTATTAAAGGAACCGCGAGGGATAGCGACCGGATGCCAGGGTCACGTCTTGCCATCTCAGTTGCGCCGAGGACTGCTTTCTTAGCGCTTGACATTCGCATCCGGTCGCTAGCCTCGCGGTTCTCTAATGGCCAACAACTTCCGCTTGAAGATCGATTTCGGATGAACGAGGTGTGTTATTGTCATTTGACTTAATCGATGTTAACTCTCGGAATAATTGGACAGCCTTATGAAAACTTGGAACCACGTTCTTGCACTCGTGCTCGTTAGTTCCCTAGCTCACTCAGTCTCCGCTCAAAAGATCGTACGCATCAGTGCTCCCGATGCCATTAATCCCGCCGAAGTTACCATTGCGATTAATCCAACCAATCCACTCAACATTGTAGCGGCTTCGTTTCAGACAGGGCACCCACCGAAAGCACGCGCTGGAAGTTATAACTATGTCAGCAAGGACGGAGGAGACACTTGGACCACCGTGCCCGTCGCTGATCCACGCGACCTCACACAAGGCGACGATGTGGTTTACTTCAGCAGCGACGGCATCGCTTACCACGCACACCTTTCGTTCGACGGTATTCGAATGGCCCGACCAAACCGCGCGGAAAACGGAATGATTATTAACTCTTCCAAGGACGGTGGACTAACGTGGAACGATGGCGAACCGGCAGTAAATCATCTCAACACAGTCATTCCCTTTGAAGATAAGCCAGGCCTGGTGGTCGATAACGCGCCGAACTCGAAAACGAAAGGTAATATTTATCTGGCGTGGACACGCTTTGATGTTTACGGTAGCAGCAACCCCGAACATCATTCGCAGATCTATTTTTCTCGTTCCACAGATAAAGGCCAAACCTTCAGTATGCCCACGCGTATCTCCGACACAGGCGGTGATTGCCTAGACAGCGATAACACTGTCGAAGGTGCTGTACCTGCCGTTGGTCCAAACGGTGAAGTCTATGTTGTCTGGGCGGGACCTCTTGGTCTTGTTTTCGACAAATCAAAAGATGGTGGTCTGACATTTGGCAAAGACAAAGTCATCGGCAACATTCCAGGCGGTTGGGACTTCTCAATTGAAGGATTGGATCGCGCTAACGGAATGCCAGTTACAGGTGTAGACCTTAGCGATGGACCAAACAAGGGAACTTTGTATGTAAACTGGATTGACGCGCGAAACGGCGATCCCGATGTCTTTGTGATGTCGTCGCGCGACGGCGGTGAAACATGGAGCGCCCCCGTGCGCGTAAACGATGATCCAGTAAAGAATGGCAAGGCACAGTTTTTCACCTGGATGTCTGTGGATCCAACTGATGGTTCGATCAATGTCGTGTTTTATGATCGGCGTGACGCGAAGGGTCCTTTAACTGGCGTAACTTTGGCGCGCAGTATTGATGGCGGCCGGAAATTTGTAAATTACAAAATCCCGATCGAGCCGTTTGAGTGCAACAACCGGGTGTTCTTCGGCGACTACAGCAGCGTTTCGGCTTTTGGTGGGTTTGTCGTGCCTGTCTTCATGCACTTTGTCACGAGTAGTAGTCTGGCTGTTTCGGTCGCACTCTATCATTTCAAACCCGGCACAGAGGAGATGATTAAATAAATTGCCGATTGCTGATTGTTGATTGCTGATTTACGATTTGCACCAACTGACACGTTCAAATCAAATAGGAATTATCGGCAATTGGCAATCGGGCAATACGCAATCGGCAATTTCCCCCATATCGCCTACAATAAAACTGCTAATCAACAATCGTTTTCTTCCGGGGGTCCAAAATGCAAATTGGAATGATTGGACTTGGGCGAATGGGTGCCAACATGTGCAAACGGCTCCTTCGTTCCGGGCATAACTGTGTCGTCTATGATCCTAACCTTAACGCTGTTAAGTCGCTCGAAGCTGAGGGCGCAATCGGATCAACATCTCTCGGCGAGTTCGTAGAAAAGTTGCAGGCACCGCGTGCGTGTTGGTTGATGATTCCTGCGGCACTTGTCGACTCGACAATCGAGCAACTCGCATCGCTGCTGGTCAAAAATGACATCATCATTGATGGCGGCAATTCATACTACATCGACGACATACGGCGTGCCCATGACCTTAAAGATCGTGGGATTCACTACGTCGACGTCGGAACAAGCGGTGGAGTGTGGGGTCTGGAACGTGGTTATTGTCAGATGATCGGTGGCGAAGCTGATGTCGTGCAGCACCTGGATCCAATTTTTAAAGCACTGGCGCCCGGACGAGGTACGATTACAACGACACCGAACAGAACGAGCAGGGGCTCTGCGGAGGAGGGTTACTTGCATTGTGGTCCATCGGGCGCCGGCCATTTTGTAAAGATGGTTCACAATGGCATTGAGTATGGACTGATGGCTGCGTATGCAGAAGGGTTTAACGTTTTGCACCGCGCTAATGTCGGTAAGAGCGAACGCGAGAAGGATGCAGAAACAACTCCGCTACGAAATCCAGAACATCATCAATACGATTTGGATCTACCCGAAATAGCGGAGCTTTGGCGACGCGGGAGTGTTGTTGCGTCGTGGTTACTTGATTTGACTGCTAACGCACTAGCGGAACAACCGCACCTAACAGACTTCGCAGGACGAGTATCCGATTCGGGCGAAGGTCGTTGGACCATTCAGGCCGCGATTGAAGAAGGTGTGCCGGTGCCAGTACTAAGTTCAGCACTTTTTGCTCGTTTCACTTCGCAAGGTGAGGCTGATTTCGCTAATCGCATACTCTCTGCAATGCGTTTTCAATTTGGCGGCCACGTAGAACGCCACTAGGG
>PSRF01000396.1 GCA_003175865.1 Blastocatellia bacterium | reverse complement strand
TGTTTCCGAACAGACCAAACTGCCGAGGTTTGCAAGACGTACTGTACTTAAGAGGGATCATCCGAAGGAGTTAAGAATATGTTCTCAAAAGACGGCAAGACAAAAGACGTGGCAACACCGCGCATCTGCGATCTCGTTTGGCACAACGGTGAGTTCATCAAATGGGATGATGCGCGAGTGCATGTGATGTCGCATGTCCTGCACTATGGCTCAAGTATTTTTGAGGGCATTCGCTGCTACTCAACAAAGGCCGGGCCTGCCGTTTTCCGTCTCCGAGAACACATGCAACGGTTCCTAAACTCCGCAAAGATCTATCGGATGGATCATCCGTGGACCCTGGATCAGCTTTGCGAGGCTGCAGTCGACCTGGTTCGCCGCAGTGAGATGGAGCAGTGCTACATCCGGCCGATTTTGTTCCGAAGTCTTGATGAAGCTCATCCCGCGTTTGGCGTGAATCCATTTCCAAACCCGCTGGCTTGTTATATCGGGGCGTGGGACTGGGGCAAGTACCTCGGCGATGAAGCCATTGAAAGAGGTGTCGACGTTTGTGTCTCGACGTGGAATCGTCTAACGCCCAATTCCATGCCAGCGATGGCCAAGAGCGGCGCGAATTACATGAATTCCCAGCTCATTAAGATGGAGGCGTTACTGAACGGTTTCGCTGAGGGAATTGCCCTTGATGACCGCGGATATGTCTCTGAAGGTTCAGGCGAGAACATCTTTTTAGTGGCAGGGGATGTGGTCCTGACACCACCACTTTCTTCCTCGATTCTTCCGGGCATCACCCGCGACAGTGTGATTCAGATTTGTCAGGAATTAGGAATCACAGTTAAAGAACGGACGATCCAACGAGCCGCCCTTTATGTCGCCGACGAGTTGTTCTTTTCCGGTACAGCCGCGGAAATCACTCCTATTCGTTCTGTCGACCGAATAACGGTTGGAAAAGGCGGCCGTGGAGAAATCACTGCGAAAATCCAGAAGGTGTTCTTCGAGATTACCAAGGGCGAGCGACAAGCACCCGGCGATTGGTTGACGTACGTCCGGAGGGATGAACGCCCAACAAGTGACGATGGTTTCACTTCTCGAACGCTTACAAGCTCCGGCGTTGAGAATGAACAAGCCCTCTCCTATCAGACTGCTCCAATGGAGTAATCTGGAGACTATGAAACTTAATGGCCGCGTGTTCCGACAACCCGCGGCTTTTTTATTGCCGAGCAATTGACCCAAGCCCCGTTTTGGCCTCGGATCGCACCTACTTATTGACCTTACCCATTCCAACAAGCTATAGTTTAAACGGCGTTGATTTGTGTTAATCAGCGTGCTCCTCAATTGCCCGAGTGCGGTCCTTCCGCACAAAGTCCCAGACCTTCAACCAAACCGAAAGGCTCGACCGCAATAGATGGCCTCGAAAATTGATGATCTTCTGCGAATTGCCGCAGGTCACAGCGCGTCTGACCTCCACCTGAAAGTCGGCAGCTTTCCAGTGATGAGAATCGGAGGCGAACTTCACCCCGTCGCCGACGCTCCCCGGCTCAAGCAGGAAGACACTCTGGATATGGCGTTTGCCATCATGTCGAACCGGCAGAAGCAACGTTTCAAAGAAGTATCCGAAGTTGATATTGCATATGGAGTCGCCGGCCTGGGTCGTTTTCGCGCCAACATTTTTCAGCAGCGCGGCACTGTCAGCGTAGTACTTCGCGTCATTCCGGATCAAACAAAAGGTACAGCGCAACTCGGACTGCCTCCAGTCATTGATCGTATTGCCGAAGAACGGCGTGGACTCATCCTTGTAACCGGCGCAACTGGTTCCGGTAAGTCGACCACTCTCGCTGCGATGATCGACTACATCAATTCAACTCGTAGCGGTCACATCGTCACAATCGAAGACCCAATCGAATTCTTACACCGAGACAAGCACGCGTTCGTCACGCAACGTGAGGTTGACGTCGATACGCGTTCATTTTCAGAAGCACTTCGCGCTGCACTGCGCCAGGACCCCGATGTGATTCTGGTCGGCGAAATGCGCGACCACGAAACGATCGAAACTGCGTTGACCGCCGCCGAAACGGGGCACCTGGTCCTTTCAACTCTACACACACTCGACGCGACTGAAACGATTACCCGTATTGTGTCGTCTTTCCCTTCGCACCAACAGAAATCTGTGCGCCTACAGCTCGCCGGAATCTTGAAAGCGGTTATCTCAATGCGACTCGTACGCGCTGCAAAAGGAGCTGGACGTGTCCCAGCTATTGAAGTGCTGGTTTCGACCGCATTCATTCGCGATCACATCATCAACGAAGAAAAGACATACATGATCCGCGAAGCGATTGCTGCCGGTACTTCGCAATACGGCATGCAGACTTTTGATCAGTCGTTGTTCCACCTGCTGCAGTCACGGCTCATCACCCTGGAAGAGGCATTGCACAACGCCACCAATCCCGACGAATTCAAGATGCGGGTGGCCGGAATCTACTCGGCCGACCAGTCGATTGCACACTTGAATCCTCCTACAACCGTGCCGCAGACACCCTCGCACGAAGAAGAGATACTGTTCGTTAAGCATTAATTGACCTTCATGCGACGCATCACGCGCACGCCGCTTCGCCAGTCTTCATTAATGTCAAACCGATAGAGTTCGATCTCCGTCGATACGCATCTCGCCAACGTTTGAAACGAAGGATGAAACCTCAACGTGGGCGCAACTAGATAGACTAACGGTGATTCGTCCCGGATCTTCCTCCCACCGAACAGTTTTGCTTTCGCGATGTGTCCGCGGCGTCGATGCGCTTCAACGCGTCGCCAGTAATCTGCGCCTTGCAGCACGTGCTCACGATCTTCAGAGACCTTCAATTCGATTACGACCAGTCGACCATCTTGCCTCAGTGCCAGCATGTCGATTGGCCGAACACCAAGTTTCCCGCCACGGGCTGTTCGAAATTGAGCGTGGATCGGAGCAATGATCATTCCCGGATCGAGTTTCGTTATGTCTTTCCTTAACAGTGATTCCAACCACGCTTCTGCCGCATTGCGATAGAAGGCGTGACGATGATCCATTGCACCCGCACAACGATACTGGCGCAGCTCCGCCATTAGATTATAGAAGTCGGGCAACGTCCTTTGATCGAGTACCTGCCGGTGTGCACCCTCAATGCCAAACCAAATCTTCTCTACGCCGAGCAATGATCTGGCACGCGCAAACGGCAGTCCGAAGTAGCGGATTGTCTCTCCGTGACGCGCATGCACAACATCAATTGCATCAGGCGCCTGAACAATGATTTCTGATATCAGTTTAGAAATCTTTGCTGGAGGCACCGGTGGAAATCGCGCAAGTCGCCTCTTCCAAACGACTCGCTCATCTGGAAGCGGTGCCTCTTTGATCGTCATCAATTCATCATCAACGACAAAGATCTTGATGATACTTTTCACACTGTCGCGCAGCAACATCACGCGGTGAAACAAGGGCTGGACCAAATCTTCAGAAACGATTAACCAGAGCTGCTCGATGTATGGAGACCGTGCCCGTTCCGAAGTTCGTTTGAACCAGAGCAACGAAGCTGAAAGTAGGGCATCAACACCCGAGCCAGAACTTGAAATAACAGAGCCTGTAACAGCAATTCGCTCTCGCTTACGCCGAAGTACGATTCGAGCGTATCGACCAGGCTGACCACGACGAATTCCTGGACTAAGCGTGCTTCGTTCGATCTTCGTTTCAAGTTCAAGTGCGCTCGTCAGTTGTGCAATCTGATCGCATCGGTGCTGCCTCGACGCTCTTATCGTAGCCGCAACCGCTGCTGCCGAAGCGCGTGGAATCATCTCTATGACAGGCCGCTCCGCGCCCATTCTTCGGGAGGCCTGTAGATAAAGAATTTGGCCACTCCAGTGCCATCCAAGAATGCGCCAAGAACGGTTTCCCTTGTCCGTCCAACACGACAACACAAGTCGATCCTGTTGGACTGAAACTTCAAGCTCGTATCGACGCAACGCCTGAACCTCACTTTGTCCTGGCGTCAAAAACCATTCCGCATGTTGCGCAATTAACTCCGCAATGTGGCGCTGTGCGGAGACGACTGATGCTGATGACGTGAGGCGGTGAAACATCGTGTGAGGTGATGTGTTGAAAAACTGGGTAATGATTACAACCGTTCTGAATGTTCTGTCAATTGATGGTTCGAGAACACTCGTTTCATGGCGACTTCTGCCGTGTGCTACCATTTTTACCCGACAAATTAATCTGCGGGGTCAGCGATCGACGAATACAAATGAAGAATGTTTATCTAGCCGGTGCAGTTCGCACTCCGATTGGTCGTTTTGGTGGAACACTCGCTTCGTGGACGGCCGCCGATCTCGGTGTTGCAGTCGCGAAAGAGACACTGAAACGTTCCGGCATCGCGCCTGACGAAGTCAGTGAAGCAATCTGGGGCTGTGCGCGGCAGGCTGGCGGTGGTCCAAATGTTGGACGACAAATTACTTTTAGAGCCGGCGTACCTCAAAGCGTGCCGGCGTACACAGTGAACCAGGCTTGTGGCTCTGGGTTAAAAGCAGTCATTCTTGCGGCTCAAGAAGTTCTACTTGGGCGAGCCAACGTCGCCCTTGCTGGCGGTACCGAGAGCATGTCTCGTGTGCCCTATTTTGCGGAGGGAGCGCGTTGGGGCATGCGCATGGGTAACGCGAATCTCGTTGACGGGATGTATCGCGACGGATTCAACGATCCACTTTCCGGACTGGTGATGGGTGAAACCGCTGAGAATCTTGCGCGCATCCATGACATCTCAAGACTTGAGCAGGATGAATACGCTTTGCGCTCTCAACAACGAGCTCAGGCGGCTATCGAATCTGGGCGTTTTCAGGAAGAAGTGGTGGCACTCGAAATTCCAGGAAGGAAGGGTGAACCGACCTCGTTTCAACAGGACGAGCACCCACGCTTTGGCACCACATTGAGAGACTTAGGGAAACTCCAGCCAGTGTTTTCGAAAGAAGGCACTGTGACAGCGGGAAACTCTTCCGGGATCACAGATGGCGCTGCCGCGGTTGTGGTGCTGAGCGAAGAAAGAGCTAAGCAGCTGGATACTAAGGCACTGACCAGACTTGTTGATTACGAAATAACAGGTGTTGCTCCTGAGATCATGGGAATTGGACCAGTCCCCGCAGTTCGCGCCCTCCTGAAGCGAAATAACCTACGACTCGATCAAATAGATCTGATCGAACTCAACGAGGCGTTTGCTGCGCAAGTCATCGCATGTGATCGAGAATTGACATTTGATGCGGATCGGTTGAACGTCAACGGCGGTGCAATCGCATTGGGCCATCCTATCGGTTGTACTGGCGTTCGAATCACGACCACGCTCATTCATGAGATGGAAAAACGGCAAGCAAAACTGGGCCTGGCTACTCTCTGCGTCAGTGGTGGAATGGGCCTGGCAATATTGCTTGAACGCGTGTGAATCAATGAGGTGGATAAAGGGCAAATTCGCCTGGTGTCTCATCTCGCTCGTCTGTCTAACCACCTGCGGTGGTCCATCTAACAAATCAAATATAGATTCAAAATCGAAGCAGGAGGTCTTCTCTTCGACTCCTCCGTTCAAAACACTTGAACCCGATCGGTATCAGGCGATCCGCACCGTAGTCGTCAATAACAGTACAGGAACATCTGAGGTCTCCCGAACGGCGATTGCGAAGGACGGCAGTGCTCGTCGTGAGGAAACTATCTCGCCAGGTAAGAGAGTTATCTATCTTGATCTGCCAGAAGGTCGATTTATTCTGTTACCTGAGTCGCACATCTATGCCGAGGCCGTAAGCGAGCATTCGAACAAGTCAAGTAGCATGCCCTCGCTTGAAGATCCCGGAAGTGAACTCGTTACTCAAACTGGATCCGAGACAGTCTATCGGGCACTGGGGAGAGAGTCGCTTAATGGACGCAACTTACAGAAGTACCAGATCGTTGTTAACAATTCGGTGGCTTCAGACGTCAGCAATACTGAAACGACGGTCTGGATTGATGATGAACTCGGGATGCCGATCCGAACTGAGGTGAAAACAACGAACGGCCGCACGATAATTGAGTTGAGTCAAATCGGCCGCAGTGTGGACAAACAGCAATTTCAAATTCCGGCTGGTTATCAAAAGGTAAAGCCCGAGGTAATTCGTCAAGAGCTCGGTCGCATTGATTAAACAAGGCTCAGAGAGCCAACCCGACTAAGAACTGTCCGCATCGGAAAGTCGTTGGTTTTGGAATGAACAGACTAGAAAGGCCTTGCTTGTGGTAAATCGATTACTTGTTTTCACATTGCTCTTGATTGCAGTCGTTGTTCGGGTTGACGCGCAAACACGAATGAAGACCGCTCCCGCTCCTTCATCCGGCTTATTGGCGTCATTGCCTGAATCAGATGCAATCGCTCAAATCAAAATCAAAGTTCTTCTCAACGAGGTGATGCCTCGACTATTGGCGAATAATCCTACGAAACTCGCTGAAGCAAATGCAGAGATAGAAAACTTTAAAACTAAGACTGGACTCGACCCTCGTTCCTTCGATCAAGTGGCCCTATCGGTTCGTTATTCCTATCCAGCCGAAGGAATAACGAAACTACAAACCGTCGGGCTCGCTAGCGGAACTTTTAATCCTGGCGCCATGGTTGCGGCGGGACGAATAGCTACAAACGGCAAGTACCGCGAGGAAAAGTATCAGGGCAAAACGATCTACATTTTTTCCTTAGACGAAAGCATTAAAGTCCTGGGCCTCTTCGACCTGTCGATCAGAGATCTGGCAGCTTGTCCGTTGGACGCAAACACGCTGGCCCTCGGTGACCCGAACTCCATTCGAAGTGTCATTGATGTAAGTGGTGGTCGCAAACGCAACAATGCTGAACTCATTTCACTCGCGACTAAAGATCCTAATGCAGTGATTGGTTTCGGCAGCAACATGTCGCCTCAGTTACTTCAAAATATGAGGATACCGAACGCCTCAGTTGCAAACGATATGGCCGCGTTGCGTCAGGTGTATGGCTCAGTAGCAGCAACTGAACCAAACATCGATCTGTTTATTGGTGCACGGACCACGAATGCTGAAGCAGCACGCAACCTTGGGGACACACTTGAAGGTCTCAAACAATTAGGAACGTTCTTTATTGGTCGTTTGTCCGGCGCGAGAGGTGTGTTAGCGAAATCGGCGTTGAATAACTTGAAGATTGTTACGCAGGCAAACGAACTGCAAATTCGAACGGCCGTTGCCCAAGCTGACGTCGCACCTTTATTTGGGAAGTAACAGACGAGGATCGCGCTGCTGGGACGGCAGGCATCCTTGCCTGCTTGATCGACAGAGAGATCTCTCTGAACAGAAAAAAGCACCTCTGGAACTAATCCCGAGGTGCTTCATTGTTTTGGTCGACGATTCAGGCGAGGCTATTGGCGGTTCCAGCTCTACTGCGGTGGGAAGTTCAATCCTCCTGGCATCGCCGCTGGTTCGTCTTCCTCCAAAGTATCAAGAACATCGTTGTAGATCTTGATCTTTCCAGACTGCTTCATCCGTTCCTGAACACCGGCAATGTAGTCTTCAAACACCTGGTTCTGACGGTCGCTCAACATCGAGTTCTTCAACGAATCGCGTTGTTTTGCAAACTCCGCCATATCCGCATCAGTCCTCTTGGTTACGCCAAAGATGACATAGTTGTCGCCGACTTTAATGGGCGTCTTCTGCATCTCACCAGCTTTCATGGCATACAGCAATTCGTCGACTGTCGAACTCGCACCTGCCTTACCCAGTTGACCTCCCAATTTGTAATTCTCAGCAACGTCACTTTCGAAGCCGGCTTTTTCGCCTGCTGCTTTCAACGTATCGGGTGAATTCACAGACGCAACTAAATCCTTCGCCTGCTGTTCGAGTTGTTGCTTCGCCCTGTCGTTCTTCAACGAATCGGCAATCTTCGTTTTGACCTCGTCAAATTCCGGAATGCGAGGGTCCTTCTTATCTTCAAGCACTGGAATTGCAAAACCATTCTTGACACCAGTCGATCCGCCAATGTCGCCAGGATTATTGAGCGGAGCGATTGCCGCTTCAAACTGCTGATTGGCGCCAATATCAGGTACATCATCGCCCGGTTTGATATATCCGGTTTCCTTAACCATCTCAGCGGCGGTCATGTTTGCCTTTGGTGCAAACTCCTGTGCGACCTTCTGGACATCCTTAACTTCCTGCAGACGCTTCTGCGCTTCGGTCGCTAGTTTGAATGCCACACCATAACTACGACGGTTTCGCAGCGAGACGAGTAATTCTGCCTTCGCTTCGTCGAACGTCTTCGGCACCGCATCACCGCGGCGGAGAATGTACCAATTGCCCGCGTACTTGATCGGGATATCACTGACTTCGCCGACCTGCATATCAACAGCGCGCTCGTAGAGTGCGTCTGGCTTGTTTGGGTTCTTCTTAACCAACTGACTGATATAACCATTGTTCTTGGCCGTCGTGGGATCTTCGGAGTTTCCGCGAGCTGCGTCTGCGAAAGCCTGTTCGGTCGCGACTCCGTTCGGACCACGAAGTTTAGCAATCAGATCCTTCGCTTTCTGCTCGACCTGTGAATCGAGATCCTTGCGTGCAACTTTCAGTAGAATCTGCTGGACCTTCACACCTGCCTGTTTCGCGTCGGGTTTGAGATTGTCATATTCAGTTTTCAGATCTGCGTCTGAAATCTGGAGTTTCGACGCTGATTTTTCTGTGTTAATGAACAAGTATTTGATTTTTTTCTGAGGCTCGAGATATCGGTAATCTGTCTTGTGACTGTCGTAGAAAGCTCGCAACTCCTGGTCGCTGGGTTGAATCTTCGCGGCAACTTTCTCAGGAGACACAACTACATAGCTCACATTGAAAGTCGTGTTGCCGCGTTTAAATTCGTTCTGTACCTCTTCATCCGAGACGTTAACACTGGCACTGATGAATGCGCGGAGTTTGTCCTGCGCAATTTCATCGCGTTGATCCTGTTCGAATTTTTCGATAGAGCCGAAGCGCGAGGTAATGCTTTCCTTGTAGCGATCGAACCCGACGAATTGACCTGACGCGTCTGAAAACTGCTTGCGAATCTTTTCCGCGAGCTCTGCATCACTTGC
>PSRF01000193.1 GCA_003175865.1 Blastocatellia bacterium | reverse complement strand
CGCGAGGTGGTACCGACCTCATGCCACTCGATTGGGTCCTGACGCAATCTCTGAAGCCGGAGAAATTGAGAAGTCAGGTCACGACAACGAAAGAATCCTTGCTGCAACTACTCAACATTTCGAACATTGCACTCATTGACGAACTGCGCGTTGAGTTCGAATCAGGGCTCAATCTCCTCACCGGCGAAACTGGTTCAGGTAAGTCGATCATTGTTGATGCTCTTGGCGTTCTCATTGGCGGACGTTTCACCGCTGATCTTCTGAAAACAGGAAAGGATCGAGGTTCGATAGAAGGACTCTTTATCGTAGAACCCAATCCCGAGTTTGAAGAAATTTTGAACGAAGCGGGAATCGTTTGTAGCGAGTCAACGCAAGTGGAACTAATAATTCGACGCGAGATTTCCGCGACCGGCCGCAATAAGATCTTCATCAACAATCAACTCGCGACTCAATCACTGCTGAAACAACTGCGCGAGTTTCTCGTCGACATTCATGGTCAAGGCGATCAGCAGACACTTTTCAATTCTGACACCCATTTACAACTGCTGGACTCGTTCGCAGGCAACGAGAATTTGCTCAACGAAGTCGCTGATGCGTTTGAAACCTGGTCAAAGCTGCGGGAGGAGCTCGACACTTTGATCAAAGATGAGGCTGAGAAGTTCCAGCTGGTCGACACATTGACATTTCAGATCAATGAGCTGGAACGCGCGCAGCTGGTAGTTGACGAAGACCAATCGTTGGAGGAAGAACGTCGACGTTTGATGAATGTCGAGAAACTGACGACACTCTGTCAAAGCAGTTATGCGCGCATTTACGAAGACGACGAGGCGGCGCTCGCTCGTGTCCGACAGACCGTCAACGATCTTACAGAGCTTGCGGAATTTGATTCGAGTTTTGGAGATTATCGCGAGCAACTGGACTCGGCGCTCGCGGTACTGGAAGACCTGGCGTTCTCTCTTCGTGACTTCGCCGACCGGCTCGAATATTCGCCATCGCGCTTAGCACAAATTGAGGATCGGTTAGTTGAACTTTTAAGAGTGAAAAGAAAGTATGGTGGCTCAATTGGTGATGCTCTTGAACACCTGGCACGCTCGCAGGATCGTCTGCAGCAAATTGAAGCGTCTGATGAACGTGAGGCTGAATTACGACAGAAGGTTGAAGCCGCCGAGTCACGATATTTCGAAGTAGCACATCGGCTGCACCAACAACGCGTGAAAACTGCAAAGAAGTTTGAGAAAGCGGTCGAGCAAGGCATCAAAGAAGTTGCGATGGAGAATGGTCGATTTCAGATTCAAGTGGCAGACTTGATGTCTGAAATGTCCGATAAGCTTCAGCTTGTTGATCAGTCTGGAACTAAGATTTCTGCAAGAGAGAATTTATCTCCCGTAAACGACAAGCTAAAGCTTACCGGACATAGCGGGACTGATCACGTTGAATTTTATTTCTCCGCCAATGTTGGTGAAGAACTGAAACCGCTGGCTCGAGTAGCGTCAGGGGGTGAAGCCTCACGTTTGATGCTCGTGTTGAAGACTGTAGCGAACGCGACAGAGTTCCCACGCACGATTGTTTTCGATGAGATCGATACGGGCATTGGCGGTCGAGTCAGCGAAGCAGTAGGCGTCAAATTGAAAAGGCTTTCGTCAACTAACCAGGTGTTGTGTGTGACACATCAGCCGCAGATTGCTCGCTTTGCTGACAGCCATCTGGTTGTTGAGAAGCAAACATTGAAGGAACGCACCAAAGTGATCGTGAACAGATTAGATAAGAATGGACGCGTTGAAGAAATCGCGAGGATGTTGACTGGCGCAGAGATTACGGAGAGTGCGCGAAAGCACGCGCGTGAAATGCTTAAGTGATTGTTGATTTTTGAATTTTAGATTTTGTGCTTTGATAAATCGACTACTAGACTAAATCGCGCAATACAACCAACAGAACAAAGTACGAAGAACAAAGTACAAAGAACATTAAATCAATGAGTACAGAACGAAACAAGATCATTTATTCCATGGTCGGGGTGAGTAAGTTCTACGACAAGAAGCCTGTTCTGAAAGATATATATCTCTCATATTTTTACGGAGCGAAGATCGGCGTCATCGGGCTCAACGGATCAGGAAAGTCTTCGTTACTCAAAATCCTTGCTGGAGTTGATAAGGAATTTAACGGCGAAACAGTCATCTCCCCCGGCTTCACTGTCGGGTATCTTGAACAGGAGCCTCTGCTCGAAGACTCCCGGACCGTTCGTGAAGTTGTCGAAGAAGCAGTGCAAGAAACGGTCGACCTGCTGAAAGAGTTTGATGAGATCAACGCCAAGTTTGGCGAAGAGATGTCCGACGATGAAATGGCTGCACTTCTGGAGCGTCAGGGTGAGGTGCAGGAGAAGTTGGACCACCAGGAGGCATGGGACCTTGATGCACGACTCGAAATGGCAATGGATGCGCTCCGCTGCCCGCCTCCGGAAACACCTGTAATGATCCTATCCGGCGGAGAGCGACGCCGCATAGCACTATGTCGCTTGTTGCTGCAGAAGCCCGACATTCTGCTGCTCGATGAACCGACCAACCATCTCGATGCGGAATCAGTTGCCTGGCTCGAACACCATCTGCAGAGTTATGCGGGCACAGTTATCGCGGTCACGCACGACCGATACTTTCTGGATAACGTTGCGGGCTGGATCCTTGAACTCGATCGCGGTGAAGGAATTCCATGGAAAGGAAACTACACTTCCTGGCTCGAACAGAAACAGGAACGTCTGCGCCGCGAAGAAAAGTCAGAGAGTGAGCGACAGAAGACGTTGCAACGCGAGCTCGAATGGATTCGCATGTCACCGAAAGCTCGCCATGCCAAGGGCAAAGCAAGAATCAACTCGTACGAAGAACTACTGCGTCAGGAAACTGACAAACGACGTGAGGATCTCGAGTTACATATTCCGCTTGGTCCACGCCTCGGCAACGTCGTGATCGAAGCTGAAACGGTTGCAAAAGGTTACGGTGATCGTCTACTCGTTGAAGACATGACTTTCGCCTTGCCGCCTGGCGGTATTGTTGGCGTAATTGGACCAAACGGCGCCGGCAAGACAACACTGTTTCGCATGATTACTAAACAGGAAGAACCTGACAGGGGCTCCTTTCGAATTGGTGATACAGTCGTGCTCGCTTACGTCGATCAGAGTCGGGCACTTAGTCCTGACAAATCGATCTGGGAAGAAATATCAGGCGGCGAAGACACGCTGAAACTTGGCAATCGCGAAGTTAACTCTCGGGCATACGTTGCACGATTTAACTTCTCCGGTTCGGATCAGCAAAAGAAGGTCGGCATGCTGTCCGGAGGTGAACGCAATCGAGTACACCTTGCGAGGATGTTGAAAGAAGGCGCGAACGTCTTGTTGCTCGATGAACCCACCAACGATCTCGACGTTAACACGCTGCGCGCTCTTGAAGAAGCTCTCGAAAGTTTTGCTGGCTGCGCTGTGGTTATTTCACACGATCGATGGTTTCTCGACCGCATCGCAACGCACATACTTGCGTTTGAAGGTGACAGCAAAGTGATGTGGTTTGAAGGTAACTACTCGGAGTACGAAGCCGATCGAAAGGCGCGATTAGGAACGGACGCGGATCAACCACACCGGATCAAGTATCGGCACCTGACAAGATAATTGGGGGCGACTTAATGCTGGGAGCGCAGGCGTCCTCGCCTGCTAGTTCGACAAAAGCGACTGTGCAGTAACTAGCGGGGGATGCCCCAGCATTCAGTTAAATACAGTGGCCCTTGTTCTCTTCTCCAAGATGCTCTAGCTTTCGCACCATCGGCTCGAACGAGGAAATTCCCTTATGACAACAGCCCGGATGGAAGCATTCAGTGATGGTGTGATCGCGATACTGATCACCATCATGGTGCTTGAATTGCGACCCCCACATCAAGCAACTCCTGCAGCCCTGGTTCCCATGCTACCAGTGTTCTTCAGTTATGTTCTGAGTTTCATCTATCTCGGAATTTATTGGACCAACCATCACCACTTGCTGCAGGCAGTGCAGCACGTGAACGGTCGCGTGCTATGGGCCAACCTGCATTTGCTGTTCTGGTTATCACTTGTTCCCTTTGTAACCGCCTGGATGGGAGTTAACAGTTTCGCGCCCTTCACTATTGCACTCTATGGAGTCGTATTGCTGTGTTCTGCAATTGCGTATTTTCTTTTGGTGAAAGCTCTTTTGTCTCTTCATGGTCACGATTCATTTCTCGCAACGGCACTCGGCAGCGACTTTAAAGGAAAGATCTCTGTCGTGATGAATGCAGTCGCGATCGCCTTAACTTTTGTGAACCGGTGGATAGGCTTTAGCCTTTATATTCTTGTTGCAGTGATTTGGTTGATACCGGACCGCAGAATTGAGCGGAAACTGGTTCATTGAAGGGCAAGTCGACAAACTTGGAAAGCACGACAGCCTTTGATGTCATAGTAATCGGCGGAGGCGCGGCGGGTCTCTTTTGCGCGTCAGAAGCCGGTAAACGTGGACGAAGAGCACTTGTTCTTGAACATTCCGAGCGCGTTGGTAAGAAGATTTCAATTTCGGGTGGTGGTCGCTGCAACTTCACCAACATTAATGCGAACGCCGATTCGTTTCTTTCAACGAACCCACACTTTGCGAAATCCGCACTCGCTCGCTACACAGCCCAGGACTTTGTCACCTTGGTCGAGAGGCATCATATTGCTTATCACGAAAAGAAACTCGGGCAGCTCTTCTGCGATGGCAGCTCAGCAGAGATAATTCAGATGTTGCTCGATGAGTGCGCTAAGGCAAACGTTGAGATTCGGTGCAACAGTAGTGTGCAGTCGATAAACAAGAATGGCATCTTCAAATTGTCCACAACTGAGGGGCATCTCACCGCCTCTTCAGTCGTCATTGCCACTGGTGGCCTGTCAATTCCTACGCTTGGTGCGACCGATTTTGGTTATCGAATCGCGCGTCAATTTGAATTGAAGATCGAAGTACCTCGACCCGGGCTGGTTCCGTTCAAACTTAATTCAAAACTGCAACAACACTTCGCGACTCTTAGTGGTGTCTCTATTGATGCGCTCGTTACTCTCGACTCGACAACTTTTCGCGAAAACGTCTTGTTAACTCATCGCGGATTGAGTGGACCAGCGATCCTACAAATCTCCTCTTACTGGAAACCACACGACAGGATCACAATCAACCTGCTGCCTGAGCTTGATGCAAGTGAACTGTTACGTGAACATCAACCGAGCGACATCGAGTTGGTCAACGTTTTGTCGCGTCATCTGCCAAAACGGTTTGCGCAGGTTTGGTGCAACTTGTATGTACCGAGCAAACCAATGAAGCAGTTCACAGTTCAGGAACTTGATCGAATTGGAAAAGAGTTAAATAGAATGGCAGTCGTGCCGGCTGGAACTGAAGGATTCAAGAAGGCGGAAGTTACAGCAGGTGGAGTCTCCACTGATGAATTGTCGTCAAAGACAATGGAGTCGAAGCGGGTGCCGGGACTTTATTTCATCGGCGAAGTGGTGGATGTTACGGGACACCTCGGTGGTTACAACTTTCAGTGGGCCTGGTCATCAGGTTTTGCAGCAGGTCAATACGTTTGAGAGAACCGGACCCAGAAACCCAAGCCTGCAATATCGATCACCTCTCTCTGCGTCTTCTATAGGAACCGCAGAG
>PSRF01000252.1 GCA_003175865.1 Blastocatellia bacterium | reverse complement strand
TTTGATTGAGAATTGCACCGCTTCTCAACCCCTCTGACTAAACAATCACCCTCGCACAATCGTCTCCGCTATGCCACACCGTGGACACTCCAGGCTGTGATGTTCCTCGTCGTGCCACTTAGCAAGTGCAAGTTGATGGTTCGAATGACGGTGAGGCTCGTGGTGGTGTAAACGCTCGTGTTGTTTTCTTTCTGCGTCTTCAGCTGAACAATGTTTACAAAGCCAGCCGTAACCGAGATTGAAGAAGTGATTGGTTTGATGCATCGCAGATGTACTCCAGATGCGGTGCCGGATGTCCGGCACCGCGAATCTAAGATCCGATCTGCGCTTTCGATCCAACGCCTGGCAGCGTTGGTTCGTTTCAGACGTATTTAGCGGCGCGAATCTGGAGCCTCCATCAGCCGCACAGGCACAGTCATTCGTTTGCCATCACGCAGAATCAGAACTTGCACCGTCTCGCCTACTTGATGCTTGTCGAGCACTCGGAATAGATCGTCTGAGTTGGCAACCTTGTCGTTGTCAATTCCCAGTATGATGTCGCCGAGTTCGACATCGCCATTCTCAGTTGGTTGTAATCCACGCAAGCCGGCAGCGGCGGCGCCAGTTCCTCTCGCCACCTGTACGATCAGCACGCCCTCAGAAACCGGTAGGTCCACCTGGTTCTTAAACGCTTCGACGTCTCGTGTACTGATGCCGAGTTTTGGTCTACGCACCTTACCGTTCTGTAACAACTGCGGCACTACACGCTTGGCGATGCTGACCGGCACCGCGAAACCAACACCTGCGGAAGTCCCGGAAGGTGAAAGTATTTGAGAGTTGATACCAATCATCCGGCCGTGTGAATCAAGGAGCGGCCCCCCTGAATTACCCGGATTGATCGAAGCATCTGTTTGAATTGCGCCTTCAATCAGACGGCCGTTGCGCGCACGAATTGGCCTTTGTAGTCCGCTTATGACGCCGGTTGTCAAAGTACGATCCAAACCAAATGGGTTTCCGATGGCCAACACTTTTTGGCCCACCTCGAGTTTGTCTGAGTCGCCCATTGCTACAACAGTCAATGCCCCAGTTGGTTTCTCAATCAGGCGTATCACAGCGAGATCGGTATCAGGATCACCGCCAACAACTCTTGCGGCATAATCCTTTTGGCCTCCCAGGCTGACCGATAGTTTTTGCGCTCCTTCAATAACGTGATAGTTAGTAAGGATGTCACCCTGTTCGTCGATGATTGAACCTGAGCCTGAACCTTCTTGAGGTTCCACGAACCCAAGGAAATCGCGCGCGTAGGATGTTGAATGGACAAATACAACGCCGGGGCTAAGCGTCCGATAGACTTCGATATTGTTCTGTTCGTCAGTAGCAACCGATGGATCCGTGATGCCCTTTGGAACCTTGTCGGTCAATGCCGCCTTTGACGACTGAAACCGGTTATAGAGTCGATCAACAACAGCGACGCTGCCGGCGGCGAAAAGTCCAGAGATGATTGCAATAACCAGGATTTGGCGTGCAGTAAGTCGGTACATAAAACTTCTTCCTTCTGGGATATTAAGTACAAAGATCAGCTAAATTCTAAGATGCCCCGTTGTGGGAGCCGGTTTTCTGAGCACCACAGGGGCGCGTGTAAACGCTGCTTGGTTTAACTGGTCCACGGGCTGTAAATCTAAAACTGATCCCACGGTTTCGGCAAGACGAAAACGGTTGTTTTTAAACCAGGAAAACTAGCTGAGTTTTAAAACGATTTCGATGTGGGTCAGGTTTCGTTTTCAGCGGCTGAAATGAGAGATGCTCGGAGCGATTCCGAGCATGTTAACGGGCAAGTTGCTTAGATGTTCAACCAGATTAACAGGCGCCAGCCAACCGAGCGCGATGCAGCCTGTCGCAGCGTGCACAAGCATCAACCCTGCGTAAATACCAAGAACGAAAGTCATTCCTTTGCGAGCAAGAGGCAGGTGAGAACAGCGGTACAGCGTGTACGCGGCGAACGCGCCGATTATCAATTTTACGGCGAGGAAGGAAAATTCACTGTGTTTGAGCAAGCGCGCCATCAGACCGTTTGCTTCTGTGGCGACATTCATGCGGACCCAAACGAGAGTCAATTGAGCATCGAGCCAGTTCATTGCGAATAACAGCAGGCTTTTGGAAAGTGGATCCACCGAATCACTCCTGCGCCAACATTGTTAAACCTGTGCCCTATTACGTCAGAACCCCCGAACTTGGTAGTTCGGAGGTCCTTGACGTCACGGGAGGAACGAGACTCGTTCTAGTACTTGATAGAAAGGCCCAATCGAAGATCCGTTCCTGAAACAGCGCCGTAAACGTACTCTTCCGTAAAGTTGTGCGTGTGATTATAGGCTCGCTGGTGCGTTGACAAAAGTAATCAAAGTTAAATTGATAGAATCTGACTTCATGGTCGAAACGATTGGCGAAGCACTTCTGGAAGCGACGCATGTCCTCTCAAGAGCGGGGGTGCCTGAAGCACGACGAGAGGCAGGCTCTTTACTCGCATTTGTCGCAAAAAGGGATCGCACGTTCTTGATCAGCAATGCTGATTATGTTTTGAGTGAAGCAGAGTTGAGTAACTTTCGTCACGTCGTCGAACGCAGAACAACTGGAGAACCGCAGCAGTACATCACGGGCGTGCAGGATTTTTTCAATCGACAGTTCAAAGTAACACCTGACGTTCTAATTCCGCGGCCCGAGACCGAACTACTAATCGAAGCTGCACTCAAGATCATCGACAACCAGAAAGCAATGAATATTTGCGACGTCGGAACTGGTTCAGGCTGCATAGCTGTCACCCTACTCTGCGAGCGCGAAACTCTTAAGGCCGTTGCTGTTGATATTTCGGATGCTGCCCTTAGGATTGCAGAAGAGAACGCAAAATCGCTTGGCGTAGTTGAAAGAATTTCGCTTGTTAAGTCTGATTGCTTCGAATCACTTTCAACAGAAGCTCGCTTCGATCTGGTTGTTTCAAATCCTCCTTATGTTTCATCAGACGCTCTGAACGGTTTACAACGCGAGGTGAAAGACCACGAGCCGCTGGTGGCACTGACACCCGGAGCGGATGGTCTGTCTGTCATTCGACGTTTGCTTGTTGATGCTCCGCAATACCTTTGTCTACATGGATATCTGTTAATGGAAATCGGTTTCGATCAAAGTGAGAAACTAACAAAGTTGATCGATACCGACACTTGGCGACTGGAGGACATTTTGCCGGACCTTCAGGGCATCCCAAGAATCGCGGTCTTACAACTCACTTAATACAGTTTTTCCTGTCACATACCCTTTTTCGGTGGTGTTTTGAATTCAGAGCCACAAACCGACAAAAAATAAGAGTGAATTTTGAGGAGACCGAAGCCATGAATAGGTTATTGAGATTAGGTGTGTCGATTGGCGCCCTGTTAATTGTCGCTGTAAGCGCGGCAGCGCAGAAGTCGATGACCTGTCGTGAAGATGGTTGGTACAACGACAGGCTAGTTGGGAACTGCGAAATCCGCGAGCAGACGTTAGCTCCAAATGGTGGGGTAATCGCAATCGATGGCCGTCAGAACGGCGGCATTTCTGTTAAAGGTTGGGATCAGGGTCAAATTCTCGTCAGGGCAAGGGTCCAGGCGGCGGCTTTGAACGCAGCGGAAGCAGAGGCACTGGCGAAACAAGTTCGCATTGAAACATCCGGCGCAAAGATCTTTGCGACTGGACCAGAAGGATCCAGTGACGCACACTGGGACGTCAGTTACGAGGTTTTTGTTCCACGCCATTCGGATCTTTCGCTTGAGGCGCACAATGGCGGTATTGCGATCTCTGATGTGAATGGTCGAATTGAGTTCAATGGAGTCAACGGAGGCGTTGTGTTGCGCCGAGTAGGGGGAAATGTCCACGGTTCAACCACTAATGGCGGGTTGGTGGTTGAACTCAGCGGTGATCGATGGGACGGTGAGACACTTGATGTCAAAACAACAAACGGTGGGGTCAAGATGTCGTTGCCGGCAAACTATTCAGCGCATCTTGAAACCGGAACCGTGAACGGAAGTATCAGCGTCGATTTTCCAGTGACGGTTCAAGGAAGACTGACGAAAGAACTGGCAGTTAATCTTGGTTCTGGTGGTCCAACGGTTCGAGTGATGACGACCAACGGCGGTGTCCATATCGGGAGAGCGGGCAATTGATTGTAGGGGCGGCACTCCGTTGCCGCCCTCGCATATCCAATCATTATTACCTCCAAGACAGGGGCGGCCACACAGAGTGCCGCCCCTACAGTTTTTTCTGCTTTTCCTTTAATCTGTCCGCACCGTGGACAA
Organism: Blastocatellia bacterium; assembly: GCA_003175865.1. Taxonomy (GTDB): domain Bacteria; phylum Acidobacteriota; class Blastocatellia; order Pyrinomonadales; family Pyrinomonadaceae; genus PSRF01. The sequence continues at coordinate 2,196 of PSRF01000252.1, read as the reverse complement.
GTTTCTAATCAAAGGAGGAAGCGCGCTTCGTGGCAGAGTATCGATCAGTGGCGCAAAAAACTCAGCACTTCCCTGCATGGCCGCAGCGCTGTTAACCGCAGAGACCGTCATTCTTCATAACATCCCTTACGTTCGCGACATCATTACACAGAGACGTTTGCTCGAAGACATCGGCGCAACAGTCCTCACGCCAGAACTTAGAACGCATAAGATCACTGCGTCGCATGTCGAACTTTTTGAAGCACCGTACGAACTTGTCAAAACAATGCGCGCTTCGGTGCTGGCACTTGGACCACTGCTTGCACGGTTCGGTAAAGCCAAGGTGTCGTTACCTGGCGGCTGTGCAATCGGCACCAGACCAATAGATTTACACCTGGCAGGATTCGAGAAATTTGGCGCAGAAGTAAAACTCGAAGGCGGCAATGTCGTAGCGCGCGCACCTGAAGGTGGACGATTGCTTGCGGCTGATATCGACTTCGCGAAGGTCACCGTTACAGGAACTGAAAACCTCATGATGGCAGCGACGTTAGCCGATGGAACAACAACGTTGCGAAATGCTGCACACGAACCCGAAGTCGCCGATCTCGCCGAGCTACTGAACAAAATGGGCGCTCGGGTCAACGGTGCTGGAACAGACACAATCGTGATTGAGGGCGTTGAGACGTTGGGTGCCGCCGAACACACGATTATCCCGGATCGAATTGAAACGGGAACTTTCATCGTCGCTGCAGCGATTACAGGTGGGAAACTTGAAATACGCGACTGTTGTCCTGAACACCTGACAAGTGTGATTGCGCAAATCACTAGGGCCGGCGTCGACGTCAAAGAGGTGAACCCGAATACACTTCTGGTTACATGTCCTGATGGATTGAAATCTGAGGACGTAACAACGGCACCCTATCCGGAGTTTCCCACTGACATGCAGGCGCAATACATGGTGCTCATGACTCAGGGAACTGGAAAATCGTCCATAGTCGAGACTGTTTTTGAGAATCGCTTTATGCATGCGTCGGAGTTGCAACGCATGGGTGCAAGAATCCATATCGACGGGCGAGCGGCAATCGTTGAAGGACCGACGTCGCTGACTGGCGCGCGTGTTATTGCCTCAGATTTGAGGGCATCAGCATCATTGGTCCTGGCGGGCCTCATTGGCTCTGGTGAGACATTGATTGATCGCGTATATCACATCGATCGTGGATACGAAAAAATAGAAGCAAAACTCCGCGCTGTTGGCGCTGATATCAAACGAATCAGGTCGTCCGTCACGGCGCCACTTCATACCGACGCGCAGGCGTTAGAAGAACCTGCGTAGCTTTAATAAAAAGAGGTAATCATGGCTGAAGGCAATTGTTTGTTTTGTAAAATTATCACCGGAGACATACCTGGCGACGTTGTGCACAGGGATGAACGCTGCGTGGTCATTCGCGATATCAATCCACAAGCACCAACGCACGTACTCGTGATTCCGTTTGAGCATCTGGAGTCACTTGACGATGCATCCCAGAAAGACGAACCACTGCTGGGTCATCTGCTTCGCGTGGGCGCACGTGTTGCTAACGATGAGGGACATTCGGAAAACGGTTATCGAACAGTAATCAATACAGGGGCGGGTGCCGGTCAATCAGTCTTCCACTTGCATATACACGTATTGGGCGGCCGCCCGATGCATTGGCCACCAGGGTAATTCATGGGGCGCCTCAATGAAGAGTTGCCTTAACAAACTGGTTTTATTGTCAGCAGTCATTTTCTCCTGTTCCGTTGTTCGTTCATCGCAAACTCCTCAGTCCGCGATTCCGGTTGGCGCAGTTACTGAAAAAATCGTAACTCAAAGTGAGCCCGATCAGTCCTACGCAGTCTACCTTCCGTCGAATTATTCGCCGGCACAAAAATGGCCCACGATCTTCTGTTTCGATCCCGGGGCGAGAGGCAAACTGGCAGTCGGTCGTTTTAAGTCCGCCGCAGAAAAATTCGGTTACATCGTTGTTTGTTCGAACAACTCGCGTAACGGTCTTGACACTGATGTGGTAACGAAGATCGTAAACGCGTTTTGGGATGACGTTCATCACAGATTCCCCATCGACGAACAGCGAACTTACTTCGCTGGCTTTTCCGGAGGCGCTCGACTGTCCATCGGTCTTGCCATTAGGTGCAATGGATGCGTTACCGGCGTGTTCGCATGTGGCGCAGGCTTCCCTG
>PSRF01000121.1 GCA_003175865.1 Blastocatellia bacterium | reverse complement strand
TCGTTTACCCCCACGGATCTTTGTTATCAATCCTAACGACAAGCTAAAGCTTATCGGACATTAAGCAGAACGTTGTGACGCAAGAACAGGTTCAAATATATCTTTCACGGTCCGAATTGTGTTGCAATGGATTTCGATTGTGTCGTCCAGAATCTTGCCGTAGCCACCTGACATCACCGTCACGACAGGCAACTCGCTTTCAAAACACTTGCGCAGGATGAGTGCATCGCGAGTGCGAAGTCCGTCGATCGACAATGCGAGTTTTCCGAGTTTGTCGCCTGCATAGGGATCAGCCCCGGCAAGGTAGAAAATGATTTCAGGTTCGTGCTCGAGAACCTTTGTCAGACTCCGCGACAGCATGTCGAGATACTGATCGTCGTCAGTACCATCCGGCAACTCGATATCTAAATTCGATTGTGCTTTGAATAGTGGATAGTTATTCGCGCCATGCATTGAGAAGGTGAACGTCTGAGGATCTTCCGCGAAAATTTGTGCGGTCCCGTTGCCTTGATGCACATCGCAATCAACAATCGCAACACGCTCAAACAGTCCTTCTCGTCGAAGCGAGCGAATAGCTACAGCAACGTCATTTAAAACGCAGAACCCTTCTCCGCGATCTGCAAATGCATGATGTGTTCCGCCTGCCAGGTTAGAACCATATCCTTCTTCAACTGCGACTCTGGTTGCGGCAATCGTACCTCCAACCGCAAAGAACGATCGTTGTACCAGGGCTTTGGACCAAGGCAGTCCTAGCCTTCGAATTTCTCTCGAGGTGAGTTGTCCCTCACACAAGCGTGAGATGTAATCGTTTGTATGTACGAGGAGAACCTCATCTGGCGTCGCAGGGCGAGGTTCCACAATCTCATCCGACGTTAGTGTGCCTTCGTTGAGTAAACGATCTCGAACTAACTCAAATTTGCGAATGGGGAAGATATGACTGTCGCCGATGTCCGCGTAATAACGTGGTGAGTAGAAGACGCGCATTTGCCGTCAGCGATATTAACCTGAGTTGGCAAGCGACGAAAAACACCAGAAAGTCCGATAAGCAGTAGCTTGTCGTTTTCTCTTGCCCACTCAGTCTGCGGATATCGCTCTCGACGACAAGCTATAAAGCTTATCGGACAAGTTTCGTTGACAGTGTCTGCGGCTCCACGCTAATCTGTTACCCCGTGAATCACACGGGCTCCAATCCCCAAAACAATCCCCAAACAAGCACAGTCGCCATCATCCCAGCCCGTTTCGCGTCTTCTCGTTTACCTCGAAAAGCGCTACTCGATATCGACGGACAGCCGATGATCCTGTGGGTTATCCGGCGCACGCTAGAGGCGCGCAATGTTTCCCGCGTTATTGTCGCGACCGATAGTCACGAGATTCTCGAGGCGGTAATAAATGCGGGATATGAAGCCGAAATGACGGATGCGAACCACAACAGCGGAACTGATCGCATCGCGGAAGTCGCAGCGAAAATAGACGACGCCGGTATCATCGTGAATGTTCAGGGCGATGAACCACTCATAGCTCCGAAGACCATCGAACTCGCTGTGGATCAGATGATGAATGAGATCGCACACGCGTCAGACGTAGGGATTGTGACAACGTGGGAACCGATTCACACCTTGCGTGAGCTCTTGGATTCATCGGTAGTAAAGGTCGTCGTCAGCGACGACGACACCGCACTCTACTTTTCACGTTCACCAATGCCATTTCCACGCGATGCAACGCAGCGACATGGCGACCCAAACATTGCACTTGAGCTCGAGCCTGAGTTACTCGGTAATTTTAAGAAACATACTGGTCTGTATGTCTATCGGCGCGAGACACTGTTGGAGTTTACAGAATGGCCGCAGACAAAATTGGAACAGTTCGAACGTCTTGAGCAGCTGCGTGCACTTGAGCACGGTGTAAAGATCAGAGTCATTCAAGCAAGCGGGTCATCCATTGGTGTTGATACACCTGAAGATCTTGAGCGAGTGAGGCGGTTGGTGGCGGAAGAAAAGGTTACGGTGGCACATTCGAGATGAACGACTGGGTAGGATTAGCAGTAATAGGATTCTTTGTTTTGTGCGGGTTGTTTGGACTCTCTCGGTTGAGTAGGCCATATGATGTTTCAACTGAGGAGTTTGAACGACGCGCACAGGAAGGCCCAGGTCTGATCGGTGCTGGCTTAGTGGGATTGCAGAAAGCGTTGGATCCAGCAATGCAGAAGGCAGTTGAAGCTCAGGAAGACCTGAAACAAGGTCGGTACGACGGTGAACAAGGATCAGGTGATCCACCTGAACCGGGAACGTCCTGAATGTTCGATAAGCTAAATCTTATACGACATAAAAACTATCGAGGAGAACCTTATGCCTAAATACATCTTTGTTACTGGCGGTGTGGTTTCCAGCTTGGGTAAGGGCCTCGCAGCATCCTCGATTGGGTGTTTGCTTGAGAGTCGCGGGCTGCAGGTCGCGTTGATAAAGCTTGACCCGTACATCAACGTCGACCCGGGAACCATGTCACCTTTCCAACATGGCGAAGTCTTTGTTACCGATGATGGAGCAGAAACCGATCTTGATCTTGGTCATTACGAACGATTCACGCATGCTCACCTTTCGCAGTCGAACAACTGGACCACCGGTCGTATTTATCTTTCAGTCATAGAGAAGGAGCGTCGCGGCGATTATCTAGGGAAAACAATCCAGGTCATCCCGCACATCACTAACGAGATAAAAGAAGCGGTTCGCGCGGTTGCGGAAAAGGACAAGCCTGACGTGATCATCGTTGAGATTGGTGGAACCGTCGGCGACATCGAATCTCTACCATTCCTGGAAGCGATTCGTCAGATGGGCAACGAAGAGGGAACAGGCAACGCTCTCTTCATCCACGTCACGCTCGTACCCTACATCGCCGCTGCCGGCGAGCTGAAAACAAAACCAACCCAACACTCAGTGCGTGACCTTCGTGAGATCGGTATTCAACCAGACATTCTTCTTTGTCGGTCCGAAAAACCGCTGTCACGTGATTTGCGAGGAAAGATTGCTCTGTTCTGCAACGTGAAGGAGTCAGCGGTCATTAGCGCACAGGATGTTGACACGATTTACGACGTGCCACTCGCGTTTCACGAACAGGGCCTCGATTCACTGATTGTTTCGCAGCTCCAGCTTGAGGCACAGGCACCGCAAGCCGATCTTACTGAATGGAGAAATCTGGTATCGACGATTCGCGAACCCTCTGGAGGTGGCACTTCGATCGCGATCGTAGGGAAGTACGTCGAACTCGAAGACTCTTACAAATCACTCCGAGAGGCGTTAACGCACGGTGGTGTTGCAAATAATCTGCGCGTTGATGTGAAGTGGATCGAATCTGAAGACTTGATGGAGGATGATTACGAAGATCGGCTTCGCGACTTTGACGCCATTCTCGTTCCCGGCGGTTTTGGCAAACGCGGCATTGCCGGGATGATTAGAGCGATCTATTACGCGCGCAAGAGCCGTACTCCCTATCTCGGAATTTGTTTAGGTATGCAGACAGCATGTATTGAGTATGCGCGCAATGTCTGTGAATTGAAGGATGCTGATTCAACCGAATTTGATTTGGAGACTCCAAATCCAATTATCTTCAAATTACGAGACCTGGTTGGAGTCGAGGAACTTGGCGGAACAATGCGACTTGGCGCGTGGCCCTGCGAACTCGCGCCTGGGTCACTTGTGCGCGAAGTCTATGGCGAGGCCGAGTTGATCAGTGAAAGGCACCGACACCGTTACGAGTTCAATCCGGAGTACAGAGAACGACTCGAGCGTGAAGGACTTGTTTTTAGCGGTGTGTCTCCAGACGGTAAGTTTGTAGAAATGATCGAACTTCCACGCGACGTTCATCCCTGGTTTATTGGTTGCCAGTTTCATCCAGAATACAAATCGAAGCCACTGAGTGCACATCCTTTGTTTGCTGCATTTGTTCGCGCGGCGCACGAAAATCGACTGCAAACAGAAAACTCGGTGGAGAAGACCGGGGATGTTGACCTGTTTGTACATGAACGAATGAGCGCCACCACAGGCGACTGAAATCGTGAATAGTGAATCGTAAGTTGTTGGCCCTAACGGACGATTCACGATTCACGACTTGCGGTTTACGATTGGACCAAGTGCATCCAACTCTGAATTAAGAGATAATCACCCTGCCCCTTACTCTTCCCAACGATTAATTGCTAATGCTCTTTTGCCCCACATGTGGAAAAAACTATCCAGCCGGCGTCCAATATTGTCCGTCGGATCAGACTGCATTGCGTGCGGAAACCACCGTTGTGGGGGAACAGATCGCTGATCCTCTAATCGGAGAAACTCTCGACCAAAAATATCTGATTGAAGGCCGACTCGGCATCGGCGGCATGGGAACGGTTTATCGGGCCCGCCACGTGTTGATTGATCGTGCAGTTGCGGTCAAGGTTTTGAATCAGCGATTTTTCGAAGATGAGGCCGCACGTGTTCGTTTTCAGCGTGAAGCGAAAGCAGCGGGTCGATTGCACCATCAAAATGCCGTCGCCGTAACAGACTTCGGTCAAACAGCAGAAGGCTATGTCTACATCGTCATGGAGTTGTTGGAAGGTAAGACGCTCCGTGAAATTCTCACCAAGGAAGCTCCGCTTGAAACCGCACGAGCCGTCGCCCTGATGCTACAAGCCTCAGCGGCTGTCGAAGCAGCACACGACGCCGGAGTTATTCACCGCGACTTGAAACCGGCAAATATCTTCGTCACAAAGAGGTCTGATGTCCCTGCCGTCGTCAAAGTGCTCGATTTCGGTATTGCAAAGCTTGCGGCGGATAGTCTCGACGAAGACGAACCCAACACACTGACGCAAGTCGGCGCGATGATTGGAACTCCCCGTTACATGTCGCCCGAACAATGCAATGGCGTGGACCTGACGTCAGCGTCAGACGTGTACAGTCTTGGCGTCATTTTGTATGAAATGTTAACCGGCGTTGTGCCGTTCACTGGCTCAACTCCATTGGCAATCGCGATCAAACACGCACAGGACCTTCCACAACCGCCGAGAGAGTTAGTGCCAACTATTCCGGAAGATCTGGAGCGCCTTGTCCTTCACGCACTCGCCAAGCAACCGGAAGATCGACCTGCAAATGCGGCAGCATTTCGAATGGAGTTGTTGAAGATTGCGGATCGCCTGGGATTGGAACACTCCGCAGTTACGGTCATTCCTGATCTCGATGCATTGCGCGGTGCCGGTGTTGAATCCCCCTCTGGAAGGCTGGTTATTGACATCGCGCGTTTACGCGAAACCGGTCTGTTCTCTTCAGGAAATAATGAAATAACCGTAATTGGGGATCGCTCGATTCCACAGAAGGAAAATGAAAAGCCATCACCTGGACCAATCAGACGAGTCAACATAGACGTTCCTCGACGTGCGAACAGGTTTCTACTGGCCGCAGTTTTATTTGCCGTCTTGTTATTTGTAGGAATCGGATTTGTCGCCGTATGGCTCATGAGTGAAAGAAATCCCGCTCCAGCTAACGTAAACACAAGTGCGTCGCCTGCAGCATCACCTTCGCAGACCGTTGTTGCTTCACCCAGCCCGACATCTCATCGACAACCTTCTCCGTCGCCTTCACCTTCACCAACCAAAAAGAAGGAGTCGAAGGTCGGTTCGATTGTGAACAAGGTCAAGCGTATACTCACGAAGCCTTTCTAACTTGATGACCCAGATTTGACGATGGATGGTGAAATTCCTGTAAAACCTTTTTCAGTCGGTAATGTGACGTTTGGCGATGGGCGATTGACCATTATCGCTGGACCCTGTGTTATCGAAACGCCTGAACACGCGTTAATGATGGCGCGGGAGTGTTTGTCACGGGCGAAAAGTGCTGGGCTGGATTATGTTTTTAAAGCTTCTTTCGATAAAGCGAATCGATCTTCTGTTAGGAGTTTCAGAGGTCACGGAATGGAGGCCGGACTAGAAGTACTTCAGCACATCAAGCAAGAACTTGGCGTAGTCGTACTGACTGACATCCACGATGTATCTCAGATCGATCCTGTGGCAGAGGTCGCAGACATTCTCCAGATACCTGCGTTTCTTTGTCGACAAACTGATTTGATTGTCAAAGCGGCAAAATCCGGAAGGGCTGTTAATGTCAAGAAAGGACAGTTTCTGGCGCCGAGTGATGCTCGAAACATCGTAGAGAAGACGCGGGATGCTGGTTGTGAGCAGCTTTTATTGACGGAACGAGGCGCGAGTTTTGGTTACAACAATCTTGTAGTAGACATGAGATCGTTCCCGATCATGCGCAGTTTTGGCGTACCGGTTGTCTTCGACGTAACGCATTCACTTCAGCTGCCAGGCGGACTCGGCCATGCAACGGGTGGTCAATCCGAGTACATCGAACCGCTTGCGCGTGCGGGTGTCGCTTGTGGAGTTGATGCAGTGTTTATGGAAGTGCACGAGTGTCCAGAGCGCGCGTTGTCAGACGGGCCTAACGCACTTCCATTGGAACGCATGCAAGAACTGCTGAATGCCTTGCGCGACATCCACAAGCTCCTTCATCAGAATCAGAGCAAGAGCGAAGCGACTGCATGATAAGTGGACAGGTTTGGTAGTACTTTCGCTCGAGTCCCGAATTTCATGGC
>PSRF01000146.1 GCA_003175865.1 Blastocatellia bacterium | reverse complement strand
CCAGGCAAACAACATTAGTCAGTCTTCTATGCTGGACGAACAGTTCTGAGATCTTTGGATACGGGAAGCGACGCATCAAACGCTGAAAGCGTTCGCGAATTCAAGCCCAGGGTTGCGCTCTTGCAACCCTGGGATTAGAACGTCATTTATTAATTTAAGACGCAACCCTGAAAGGGTTGCGTTCAGTGTGCGAATCACGGCGATGTTTCGCAACCCTTTCAGGGTTGCGATGGATTTTAAAAGTTCCTGGATTCCCAGGGTTTCGAAGCAAACCCTGGGCGGGAATTCGCGAACGCTTTCAGCGTTTTGTCGACCTGATTGACGTGAGCCTAGACGATCTAAGAGAACTTCGGTTGACCAAAGCTACTTCACATCGACCATCCAGATATTCCCAGTCGTCTCTGCGTACTCATACGCGATCTGCCCTAACGGCGACCATGAGGGGTAACGGACAAATGCGTTGAGTTTCTTGTAGTGGGTAAGTTGCTTTTCTTGTTTTGTGCTGAGCGAGTAGGACCAGACGTTCCAATAACCTTCACGAAAACCTGCAAAGATGATCTTGTCTCCGTCTGTTGAAAAGCTATGGGGCCAACTCTGGCCGCGATCGGAATTGAGTTGAACGGGCTCTCCTCCAGTGCTGGGAATGATAAATAGAAAATTGTCGTCGCCGCGTTTTGTTTCAAACGCGATGTACTTTGAGTCTGGAGACCAGCACGCAAATCCACTCGCCTCTTTATCAAATGTGAGCTGTTTGGCTTCTCCGCCTTCGATAGGAACAATCCACAGATTTGTCGTGCCACTCTTCTTCGAATTGAAGAGCATCTGTTTGCCATCAGGTGATAGTTGCGGAAACGTGATGTCCTGGTTCAAGGCAAACAACTTACGCTCGCGACCACTCTTCAAACTAAGTGCCCATATTTCATCATGACCATCACGCGTTGAAAGGAACGCGATCTGCTCACCGTCTGGAAACCAACTGGGTCGTTCGTCAAACCCAGGGTTTGTTGTGAGTTGAGTTTGATTCGTGCCATCAGCGTTCATCACGTAAATGTCTGCTGGGGTACCAACACGAGTAACGTGGTATGCGATGCGCTTTCCGTCAGGAGAAAACTTCGGATTCGAATTGCGATAACTCGAATCGCGCGTTAGCGGAAAAGGCTGGCCCGTGCTCTCTGCTGTTTTTGCTGAAATTGGGATAGCCCAGACGTTGCTATTGATGGCGAGCGTGCCATACGCAAGCTTCTTTCCATCCGCAGAAATCGTCAGGCGCTTGTAGCGTCCTAAGCCCGACCCAATTATTTCAATTGGTTCGCCCACAGGATCACCGCCGTCTGACAAGGCGATTTTCGAGACACCGAAGTTCAGGTTCTTACCAAACGAATCGAAGTAAATGTATTTAGCATCCGGCGAGTAGATTGGATCGTACCCGCGTGCAACCAGCTTCGGTTCTCCTCCCTCGATTGAAATCATCCACACAGCGGTTCTCTCAGGATCGTACGAACCAAACGCGATGCGCTTGCCATCGGGCGACCACGCCGGAGAGCCATGTCCACCAGCTGGATGGCCGACCTGCGTTATCTGTTTTGCCTCTCCACCTTGAGCTGCAATGACCTTTATCACCGCCGGCAACAACGCTCCTGAGGCAATCGCGGCAAGGTCGTCGCCAATGCCTGATGATTGGAAAGCGATCTGAGTGCCATCCGGCGACCAGGAGGGATACGAACCTGATTCGGTTAATTGCTTTGCAGTACCTCCAAGAGAAGGTACGATCCAAATGCCGCCGTGTGTCTTTGACGCATAAGCAATCCACTTTCCGTCGGGTGACCATGCTGGCTCAAAGTTTTGCGCGCCGTCTGACGTCAGCTGCACTTCACGACCTCCGGCGGTGAGCGGTTTCACGTAGATCTCGAATGTGCCGTTTCGGTCTGAACTATATGCGAGTGAGTTTCCATCCGGGGAAAGTGCCGGATAGCAGTCGAAGCCGGCCCAACTCGTAATCTGTGTTCCCTGTAACAACTGTGCCGGGGCATTTACCTGAAGGTTATCTGTTGGCGCAGTTCGAATACGTTTGAATATGAAATACCCGCTAGTGATCGCGGCGAGAATCACGACCAGCACCAGTGTCGCAAAAATCCTCTTACTTCTTATAGGATTGATGTTTGGTTCAGTTTTCGCCGGCTGAATAATTAGGGTTCCATTTTTAGATTTAACCTTGGACCTGGAATCGGGCGCAGTTGAACGATCAAGCTTTGCTTGAAAATCCAGATCCTCTTTCACACTCCGTAAACTCAAAAGTAGATCGTTGATGTTCTGGTATCGTTCGTCGCGATCTTTTCGAAGCGACTTATCAACAACAGCAACCAACTCCGGAGGCGCCGCCGGTGCGACGATCGAAAGTGATTGAGGTTCTGACTTCAATATCGCCGCAAATACGTCGCTGGGTGTTTCACCGGTGAATGGTCCCTGGCCCGCGACCATCTCGTAGAGCACCGTTCCGAGGTTGAAAATGTCAGAACGCGCATCAACCGACTGACCGCGCGCCTGTTCGGGAGACATGTAGCCAATGGTTCCCATCACGAAACCGGATCCGGTCTTTATCTGCGTCGGTGCTTCCGTGAACGATTGCGCAAGTTTTGGTTCTGCGAGTTTAGCTAGACCGAAATCGAGGACCTTCACATAACCGTCCGGTCGGATCATTATGTTTTCAGGTTTGATGTCGCGATGGATGATGCCAACTTTGTGTGCGGCGGCTAACGCGTCGGCAATCTGAATGGCGATGTGCAGTGATTCTCTGAGTGTCAATGGGCCAGTTGACATTCGCTGCCGCAGGGTTACACCTTCAACAAACTCTGATGCGATCATCAGTGTCGAGTTAGCCTCAGCGATTTCGTAGATGGTGATAATGTTTGGATGATTTAAAGCTGATGCCGCACGTGCCTCTTGTTCAAATCGCCGCAGGCGATCAGGAGCGGTCATCATCGGCGCCGGAAGTATCTTCAACGCCACTTTACGACTGAGTCGATTGTCGTGAGCGAGATAAACTTCACCCATGCCACCGCGTCCGATAGACGAGGTGATTACGTATGAACCGAGAACTTCTCCGGATTTCAACGTCAATAGATCAGGATTCTTAAACGCTGGTGAGTCGATGAAGCTTCCATCCTTGTCGTGAGCGTCGAGTAGCGACTCGACTTCTTTACGAAGTTCGTCATCATTGCCACAAGCCTGTGCCAGGAAGTCAGCGCGCTCCGATGGTGCGACTCGTAACGCTAAGTTGAAGATTTGTTTTAGTTGCTGCCAGCGTTCAGGTGTCATGGGGGATGTTACTCCTAATACTGACCGCGCAAACTATCGGGAATGTCACTCAAGAAGTTCATCGGAAGATTAACTGAGTGGGCGCGAAAGGACAAAGAAGGAATCTCATAGATTACGAAAGTAACGGCAACTACCTCCAACGGCAATTGGAGGATGCGTTCAGGTGTTTTCTACCTGCAACTGACAGCGACAAACCGACGCGCTGGCGAACAAAGCCGCGATGTTTGCATTCAAAGTCAGTCGCCAGCGCGCAAGGGTTTGGAAAATACCGAGTCTGTAGAAAGCATCTGAAAACATCTCCACACTGCCTGTGTAGTACTCGGCTCAAAATTTACTTTGCTTCACCCTAGCAACGCACCACAACTCAGAAACATCAGATTCTCGATGATTTGATTTCATAGTTGGTCCGTTTGGCATTCATTACCAAACCATAACCTTCTGCACATTTGATTCGCGCCAAAGCTGACTGAATAAGTATGTCTCCCGATCGGCACACAAGAGAATTCAAATTGCCAGAATTCATCCAAGGTTTTCATAATATTTGAAGATAGCAATGCCGAAACCGAATATCGGGATTATCGGAGGAGGCATTGGCGGAGTTGCCACAGCCGTTGCTCTCAATCAAGCGGGTATCAACGCAGCGGTGTACGAGCGAGCGCCTGAGATTCGCGAAGCCAGCGCAGGAATGATGCTGTGGCCCAACGCAACGCGGGTGTTGCGAGGTTGGGGATTACTTGACTATATTCTCGAACGGAGCGGCTCAAGCACTCACTTCCTGGTAAGGTCGAGCAACGGCGCGATCTTGATGAACATCGCGTTAGGAACTTTTGATGTTCCCGCCATTACAGTTCGCCGATCTGATCTACTCGGTGCTCTTCTTTTCGCATTACCTCCGAATCGCATTCGTCTGGGCCAGAAGCTAACTCGCTTAGAGCAATCACACAGTAAAGTACGCATTTCTTTTGAAAGCGAGTAAGTATCGAACACGACGTAGTGATTGGAGCAGATGGCATTCGATCCAGCGTTCGGTCTGAACTGTTTGGCCACATAAATCCTATCTACCGTGGCTACACAGTGTGGCGTGGAGTCGCCGGTTACGAGGGCTCTGCACTTTTTGAAAGCGCGAACAGTGAGACCTGGGGAGCAGGCAAGCGCTTCGGGATCCTCAATGTTGGACCACAGAGGTTCGTCTGGTATGCTGCGGTAAGCGTACCTTGCGATCACGTTGTTGGACCAGACGGTCGAAAGCGCGATTTGCTTGAGACATTCAAAGGTTGGCACGAACCCATCATCGATCTCATTGCGGCCACACCCGACAATGAAATCATGAAGCATGGCGCTTATGACCTTGTGCCTTTACGTCGTTGGGGTCATGGACGAGTAATGTTGCTCGGAGATGCAGCACACCCGTGTACACCAAATCTTGGTCAGGGAGGTGGAATGGCACTCGAGGACGCGGCGGTACTGGCCAAATGCATTGCTCAAAACACCGACTTAGAAGCTGCGTTGCGTCAATATGAAAATCAACGCCGTCACCGGACAAAACATATTCAACGACGATCGAGATTGATGGGTGAGATCGCACAATGGGAGAGTCGAACTATAGTCACGGGCCGTCGAATGGTGACTCGCCTTCTGCCCGCTCGCTTGTTCGAACGCAATTTAAGGAGAGTCTATTCCTACAGAATTTGAGGGGAGGATTGCTTAATTATGAACAGAAATTTCAAAAATGTGCCCGTAAACTTAATAGCCATTGCAGTCTGTCTTACACTATCGCCGGTTGCACTGACCCCTGCTCGACCAATCGCTAGTTCAATCAATTCGGCCGGAGTGATCAGGATGAATGCGCCCGATGTGCGCCGGTATCACATCGATGCTAACCAGAGCACCTTCATGGTCCATGCGTTTGTGGGTGGGTTCCTTTCAAGCTTCGGTCACAATCACAACATCGCAGTTAAGAATATAAGCGGCGAAACGGAGTTTACTGACGGCACGGTCGCGCCAGCGTCTCTACACATGAAGATCGAAGCAAACTCACTCGTGGTAACAGACAAAATTAGTGACAAAGATCGGCAGACAATCGAGCAGGAAATGAGAGACCAGGTACTTGAGACTGGCAAGTACTCAGAGATTATTTTCAATAGTACAAAGATTGAGGCAACGAAGAACTCTGACACTCAGTATCAGGCAAAGATTTGGGGAGATCTAACTTTGCACGGAGTGACTCACAACATACCCCTCAACGCGCAACTCACTTTTGACTACAAGACTCTGCGAGCTCGAGGAGAGTTCTCTTTGAAGATGTCGGATTACGGCATTAAGGCTCCCTCGGTCGCAGGGGGTACGATAACAGTAAAAGACACGCTCAAATTCAACTTCAACATCTTTTCTCAGTGACTCTACAACCTACTTCCCGCTGTCCATATGCCAGCCGGGGTTGACCCACTGACCGTTGCGCAGGACGAACACTTCAGTGACGCGACCTGATTTGTTTATGGTTTGACCGCCATACTCTATTGCATACGAGTAGTTTGAATACACCACGGCAGTGGAGCCGTACATCTGAATCTCCGTCTTTTGAAATTCGAGCTTCAACAGTTTGCCTCCGCTCTTTGCAAAGTTTTCGGAGTTTTCCAAAATTGCTTGTCGGTTGGACCAGTTGTTTTCTTCTGTTTCAATCGCGACTGTTTCTTGCGGGATCAGTTTTTCCAACGTCGCGCGATCGCCGGCGAACCATGCGTGCCACACAGCTTCACGGGCATCCAGCAGACGCTTCTTCATTTGATCGCCAACAACGCGCGGTGAAGCGAGTTGCTCTTCAAGAGACTCCTGATGGAGCGCCGTGTCACTGCCGTTCTGAATCCAGTTGCCATTGTTCTTTGTATAGAAATCGCAGATGCGCAGTGCTCGATGTGGCGGCGCGCCAGGCCAATTCGACTCGACGTCGGCGACGAAACAAACAAACGCAGCGTCGCCTTTGAAGATCATGTCAAACTCTCTGAACTTATAGCTCTTCATGCCATAAGGACTTTTCGGATCGACTTGATTCCAGTCCATGTAACCATCGACGCCTTTGATCATCGTACGCGAGCCTTCCAGATAGCCGAGCCAATTGACAGCGTGAGTCGCGCGCAGTGCCGCGGCGTCTTTATTAATGAACGCTTGAAAGATGCTTTCGATGTGGGCGCGAATCGCTGCTCGATCAGCGGTGCGATCGTCTTGCGCGTTAACGGTTGAAACACGAGTTGTCAGAGCGCCAAAGAGAGCAGCACCAAGAATGAATGAGAAAAGAGAGAAGCCGATGAGCCTTAAAGTCATTGATGTTGCCTCCTTATGTTGTGCTCGCCCAATTTGAAAAGCTTCGTATTTGGTCACACAAATTCGACGAGGATGATGCGCTTCCTTATGTTCGCCGTTTTGCTGCTCCGGAGGAAATTTGCTCGAACTTTTTAAAGCCGCTATCGTGAGATTCGCAGGTCAGCAAAATGAGCGACTGTTCCCGGGCCAATCCATAACGCAACGGCCCCCCTGGTCTGACCTTGCTTCAGATCGTTGACTAACAATGTAGGTTGCTCAGCGCCATTCACGTACAAGCGAGCTTTATCTCTGTGCGCTTCGATCTTTACCTTGGTCCACTCGCCCGCAACCAGATCTACATACGATTCATACTTCTCCGGAAACTCTTTTCGAAGAAGATCCCAGGGAAAGCCTGGCATCGAGATGTACTGAACTGAGTGATTCCGCCGCACCTGGTCCTCAGCTCTTCCATTAGTCGGTCGCAAATAAATACATTCAAAGCGAGACTGGTCTGCCGCAACACGGAATGCTACTCCGACAAATCCCCGCGCACCTTCCCCCGCGCCTGCCGCCGGCTCTCCGGTTAGGTCCACTTCAATTAGGCCGTCCTGGAAGTCAGTATTTGGAAGAACAGCAAGTCGACCCTCATCGCCTACTCCCGCGGGCGCCGCGTCGTTAAGACGCAGAGCCTTTCGACCTTTGAAAGTAACGGTTTCAGCTTTTACGTTGATCAGCTTTAGTTGATCCGGTGAGTTCAGTGAAACACTCTGCGCCTGGCGCGATACCGGAGCAAAGCCACGCATTCCGAGGAGTGAAATGAATACCAGGGCGCTCCAAAAAAGTGTGCGCATGCTTTTCCCTCCCGTGTAACTTCGCCGCCGCTATCTTTCGAGACGTCTCACCAGCTTAACACCACCGCCCAGTTTTTCATGACGGTGCCGCTCTGGACCCTTAGATTGTAGGGGTGGCCCTCCGTGGCCACCCCACTTTGCAATTGAACATTCTCGAAAGATTTCGGAACCTAAAGGAGGGGTGGCCACGGAGGGCCACCACTTTGCAATTGAACATTCTCGAAAGATTT
>PSRF01000253.1 GCA_003175865.1 Blastocatellia bacterium | reverse complement strand
AAGCCGTTGGCCGGCTCCGCTCTGTGCTGCTGCATCAGCAGGTCGGTATAAAGCTGGTATGAGTCCTGAACGGAGGCGAGAAACGAAGTGCGCGACTCCGGACTGACGACTGCGGCGCGGAGTGATTCAGCGATCTGCAGGCTCTGCTCGATGTGATTGCGGGCGGCATTCAGGTTCCCTTGCGAGCGTTCTGCCTGGGCCAGGCCACTAAGCGTTTCAGCTTCGTAGTTATGATTTTTAACCTCGCGATGAATGACCAGTGCTTGACCGTAATACTCAATCGCTTTGTCGTAGCGGCCCAAACCGTAGAAAGCGTGCCCTAGATTGTCGAGCACGTTTGCTTCGAGGCTTCGATTCTTTACTTCGCGAGCAATCGCCAGAGCCTGCTCGTAATAATCTATTGCCTTCTGTGGTTGTCCCGCGAGGCGGTAAGGAGTGCCCAGATTGTTGAGTGTCCATCCTTCGTCTTCCTTGTCCTTTACCTCTCGATGAATGGCCAGTGCTTGCTCATAGTACTCAATCGCTTTCTCATTGCTGCCGAGGCGGCGATAACTAAGGCCCAAATTGCCCAACGCTATTCCCTCGCCTCTTCGGTCTTTCACTTCACGAAAGATGACAAGGGCCTGATCGCAATACTCAATCGCTTTCTCATACCGTTTCAGGTTTTCATAAACCAGGCCCATCTCGTTTTGTAGATATGCTTCGCTCCTTCGATTTTTCACCTCACGAAAGATGATAAGGGCTTGTTCAAAATACTCAATTGCTCTTTCATAACGGCTCAGATTGTAAGAGGCTAGACCCAAATATTCGTAGGTGTGTCCTTCGGCGTTTTGGTCTTTTACTTCACGGCTGATCACAAGCGCCTGCTCGTAATACTCAATCGCTTTCTCGACGCGACCTAGACCGGCGTAGCCCCCACCGATATGCTGCAGCGCATAGGCTTCGCTGGCTCGATCTTTCACTTCACGAGAAACCACAAGCGCCTGTTCAGCGTAATCGAGGGCCTTTTCATAGCGGCTCAGCCTGTGATAGGAATCGCTTAGATTGTTGAGAGCATATGCTTCGGTGGCTCGGGCTTTCACCTCACGCAAGAGCACGAGCGCCTGCTCGTAATACTGAATCGCCTTCTCATATTTGCTCAGAATCGAATAGACATTGGCTAAATTAACAAGGGCGCCTCCTTCATTGGGCTTATCTTTCAGGTCGCGATAGATAGCTAGCGTCTGCTCGTAGTATTCACCGGCTTTCTCATATCGACTGAGCATGAAGCTGCTGTTACCCAAGCCGTACAGTGAGTCTGCTTGACCTCTTTGATAGTTGATTTCCCGAAAAACCGCGAGTGCCTGTTCGAAATACCCCAAAGCTTTTTCGTTTCGCCCCATAGCGTAGTAAGCGAAGCCAATGGAGTTAAGCGATCCCGCTTCTGAAACACGATCCTTCGCCTGTCGCGCTGGCCCCAGCGCCTGCTCGTAATAACTCAGAGCCTGCTCTGGTCGGCCTGTGGCGTTGAATGCGATGCCAAGTCCTGTTAGCAGACGTGCTTCTATTGCATTGTCTTTCAGCTCACGAGCAAGGGTTAAGCCCTGCTGGTAGTATTCAACGGCTTTGTCGTAGGCGTACACGAGCCTACTAGCGTTCGCCATATCGAACAGCGTGCGAGCCTCCCAAAACCGATCCGCGATATTGTGCCAGAGCACCAACGCCCGTGCGCTCTTCTCAAAACCCTGTTGAGCCGTATTTAGTCGCTGTAATAGCGGAAATGCCTCGAGCATCAGCCGTTCGGCAGCAATTCGCTCTCTGTCTTCAGCCGTCGTGGTGGCGTGCACCTCCAGTCGCAGCGCGTAAGATCCATGTAGCGAGGCTGGGCCATTTGCATGAACAACTACTCGGTAATCGCCGCCCACCTCTGATTCTGCCGATAGTGATTCCGGATCACCGGCTCGGTTGAGATCCATCTCAACGATTTGTTTACCATCAACACCTGTGAGGGACAGCGTCAGGTCGATTGCAACCTGATCAAGTGTGGCACGGATGAACTGACCTGCCGCGAGTTTCATTTGATAGGTATGTGTTTCGCCGCCAACGATCTGACGCTCGACTGGCTTGCCGGCAATAAGCGTTTGTGGTTCTTGTGCGTGTGCGACCGCGCATGAAAAGCTGATCAGCACCAACAACCAGAATCTCTTGATCGACATGGTCCCTCCAACTCACAGGAGAAATGAGGAGCTGTGAGGATTGACGTTACATCGATTGACCGCAGGTCACGAGCGAACTCACGTTATCTACTTAATGAACGCGAGAAATGGTAGAGAAAACCACCACAAGATGCTTTGATAGCTTGACTCTGATTCGAGGATTCGCAAATCGTAAGGGCATCATTGCTATGACTTAGATTCAACGCCAAACCATACGTTTGCTGAAGGAGTCGGCCTTTCGTCGGGAAATCCTTCCGTACCGTAATTGTAACTTGCACCTGAGTCATCCTCAGCTATCATCCCAGCATAATTCAGCAGTAACAAGCGAGACCCTTGCGGTAATTCTGGCGTAGTCCTCGCTCGTAAAAAGGTAATCACGAATATTGGCTAGCATTCAGGGACGCATCCGAAACCGCGTGGGCCAATGTCCATAACACACGCGAAAGCCGTCAACTGCAGCACAAAGTCTAATCCAATTTTTGTCGTGCCCATTTGGCATAACTGGGTAATCTCGCAGCGAATCTCTCACAAACTAGTTGCAGTTTCTGTTTTCTTGAATTTTATTACAAGACAAAACATTGAATACAGATAACGACCGAACTGCGCAGAATGGTTGGTTAATTCTGTTAAAACTGACAGTGTTTTCCCGCGGCAGTATTCAACTAGAGTGCTCGTTCTTTCCGTCGTCATACCCAGTAATTCAAAGGGAGAAAGGCACTCTTCTATGCAGACTCTCAACGCGAACAGTAAGGCATCCTACTCGCTTGCAGCGGCTTTTATCCTGATTGGATTCATAGCGGTTCACGTGCAGGCCCAGAGCGGTGTTGGTCCAACATTATCTGCGGTTTCGTCCACTGCGAAACTCGATATGAATACGTCTGAGCGTCCCGCGTCGTCGCGTGAAATTGAGGTAATGAAGGCTGACCTCGCGCGACAACAACGGCAGATTCTGGAACTGCAGAAAACCGTTGATGGACAAGCGAAACTTATCGACCAGTTGCTTCATTCGTCAGCGGCATCAAGAGCGACGGATAACTCCACAGTCGTAAGCACCCAGCCTACTGAAGTTGCCGCTGGTCCATCGGCGCCACTGTCAGAGCCGAGCGCTGGCGAACCGATGCGAAAAGTTCAAGACACAAGCGAAGACAAAGAGGGTCCACTTGCATTTAAACTTGGACGTATCTATCTCTCGCCTGCGGGCTTCTTTGATTTCACCGCTTTTGTTCGTGACAAGAATGTGGGCAGTGGTCTCGGCACAAACTTCGGTGGAATTCCGTTCTCCACTACTCCCGCCGGCAACCTTTCGGAAGTTCGCTTGAGTGCGCAAAACTCACGAATAGCGTTGCGACTTGATACCCGATTCCGCGGCAACGATGTGATTGGCTACTTGGAAACTGACTTCAATGGTTTCGCTCCCACTAACGTAGCAGTAACGACCAACAGTAACGGTCCTCGCATGCGGCTTTTTTGGTTAGACGTGCGTCGAGGCAAGTGGGAATTTCTAGGTGGCCAGTCGTGGAGTCTGCTGACTCCCAATCGCAGCGGGCTTTCACCGCTGCCGAGCAATGTCTTTTCAACTCTCAATCTTGATCCAAATCTCCAGGTAGGAATGGTTTGGAACCGTGATCCACAGTTCCGTGTTGTCTATCACGCGAATCGAACGGTCACACTTGGCGTATCGCTGGAAGCCGCTGAGCAGTATGGTGGCGGTTCCGCAGGCGCAGGTGAAATCACATTGCCCTCGGCGCTCGTGTCTTCCTATGGTCCACAACTGGACACAGGTGACTCAACTTTCAGTGCTCCCAATGTACATCCTGACATTATTGGGAAAATCTCATTCGATCCGAAGGTTGGTTCGAGACAACTTCATTTTGAGCTGGCAGGCTTGTTGAGCACCGTCAAATTTTTCAATCCTCAAGACCAGCGCACTCACACTGCAACTGGTGGAGGAGCCAGTGTTGGTATCAACTATGAAATGTTCAAGAACTTTCGTTTGATCGCCAATGGTTTTTACAGCGACGGCGGTGGTCGTTGGATTTTTGGACTTAGTCCAGACCTGATTGTCAAAGCTAACGGAGAACCATCGCTGGTGCACTCAGCTTCTACCGTTTCTGGTTTCGAGTATCAGGCCACCCCAAAGGACTTTCTTGATGTCTACTACGGCGGTGCCTATGTGCAGAAAAACACGGCGATCGATCTGAACGGCCACCTTGTCGGCTACGGCTATGACGGATCGCCTTCAAACCATAATCGATCAATTCAAGAAATAACTGCCGGCTACGCACGCACTCTATGGCGCGATCCGAATTACGGAGCACTTCAGTTCATAACGCAGTATTCATATGTCGGACGGCATCCGTGGTCTGTAGCAGCAGGTGACCCGAGTGGAGCACATCTGAACATGCTGTACCTGGATCTCAGATATCTATTTCCTGGAGCACCACCAGTCTTCAAGTAATTCATAACAACCGATGGAGGTAACGCAATGAAAATCGTCAGCACCGTTATTACGTTTCTGGTACTGTCATTACTGTTCACACCAACAAGGATGTCGAACGGACAAAACGCTGAAGAAAAATTCACGGCGGATTCGGCCCTGGCGGAGTTAAAGGCCGGTAATGAACACCACGTGGCTCATCGTTATCAGCATCCTCACGAAACCACGGAACGCCTGCGTGAGTTGGTAACTGGACAACACCCGCATGCCGAAATCCTAAGTTGCTCGGATTCGCGAGTTCCGCCCGAGATCCTTTTTGATCAAGGCCTCGGGGACTTATTCATTATCCGCGTGGCGGGGAATGTCGCTACGGATACAGAAATAGGAAGTCTCGAATACGGCGC
>PSRF01000264.1 GCA_003175865.1 Blastocatellia bacterium | reverse complement strand
TTCAGATCGCGGACAATACCGGGCGTTAACGGCAGCGCACCTTGATAGTTGTCAGAACGCATAGGGAGTTCTTCCAACTTCTCCGCACGTACTGTGTTCGAAGTTACAGTATCGCCGGCACTCAAAAGACCTTCCTCTTGCCTGACTGTCACGGCTTCACTTACAGAAGGCGTGAGAACGATTTCGACTAAGGACGTACGGCCGGCCGGGAGACTGATCTCTTTCTCGGCGCGAGGAAATCCCTTAGCTTCAATAATAAGTTTGTAATTACCGGCGGGAAGATCACGAAAAATAAAATTGCCGGAAGCATCGGAGGTTGTAGTGCGGATAGATGTGCTTAGGTCGCGGTTTACTAAAGTAAGAGTTACGTCGGGCAATAATTCTGGACCAGTAGAGGTCTCCTCGGCGATTGCGCTCACAGTTCCCTTGAGAGTTGTCGTTACATTCTGTGCATGAGTCAGACCGCATAACGTCGTAGTAAGAAGGACAATGCTTAAGACTAGTTCGCGCCGAGGTACCATCATACGAACTCCTGGCGGCGAGTTCGAACAGTTGGTGAGTCACCGACCGTCAATTCAGCCGATCACTTGGTGACCTGGAAAACGATTTAAGCAGGAGGCTTTACCGTCGAGTGTAGCACAAACTAAGAATGCTACAACGTCGCTCAAGTAAGAAACAGAAGTCCCATCCAATCTTACTCAGGACGCTTTAACTTCTCACCGTTGGGTCCGACCTGAATCTCCCACCGTTTCTTGCCAGATGCCATGTGGGCCTCATACGCGACAAGCTTTCCGTTCTTGGTTAATGATTCAATCTTGCCGATCGTTCCTTTTCCCGCAGCTTTTTTGATTGCGTCTTGAACAGCGTCTGACAAAGAATCCATCGTAACCTCTTCCTCGACTTCGACGATGTTGCCGTTCTTGTCCATCGAGATGTCTTTCGAGTGCCCATTGACTATCATTTCAACTTCATAAAGTCGCGTGCCTTTTTCCACCTCCGTCGCAAAGCCCTTGATGGTGGCGCTCTGACTCTCCGCAGCCACCGTTTTTTCTACAGCGGGTGGCAGTTGGTTTCTAGTAAGTTTTCTTTCCTGAGCGTAGGCCGTTGCTGCAGCAATCAGAACTATGAGCGCGCTTCTTAATGCAGTCTTTGTGAGCGTCTTGTTCATGTGTGTCCTCTCTTCTCGCTTGTGAATGGCTATTGAATGAGTTCGTCTTCAGCCATTAGAGTTTGATGTATTTACTGAAAAGTGCACTTGGCAGCAATCAGAATTTAAGCCGGAATGAAAACTGCAGCCAGCGTGGGGGTTCTATAGAGTCTTTCCCAGTTGACATGCACGGCTTTCAGAGACTAACGTCGAGTCGGCGGTTGCCGCGATGACTAAAGTTCCTACAATTTCAACCTTACACATTCGACGAGCACGCGGCTCGCGGGTGTTGAGCTACCTTTTACTGTTCCTCATCAGTTATAGCTCTTCCGCGGAAATATTCCACCATCACGGTCTTGGTTCAGAAAAGATAACTGCCACTTCACGTTGGGCCTCTGTATTCTCTGATACAAGCGAGAATAATTCCTCAACCAAGGCACCGCTCGAGCGCAATTGTCTCGTGTGTCAGTTCCAGCGCGGCCTCTCGAGCGCGGCGATCTCTGCACCTGTTTTTGTACTTGCGTCCACCGACATACAGTATTACTCAGCGTCTGATCCGATAACTCACGATTCACTCTTTGCAACCTCATCTCGCGGACGCGCACCGCCAATTACCAACTAATAATCCAAATAGTCGATTCATTATCTCGCTAGTTTGATCTGCGGGATGACGTTCATTTCCGTTTGATTGCGCAGTCCGATCAGGTAGTTCGATCGGCACTTGCCAAATCCACCGGCGAATTTCATCGGTTCATCATTAGGAGGTAATTGCAAAATGAATACCCGAATTCTCCACCTGGTCAAATCATTATTCCTGGTCATCATTTCATTCGGCCTAAGCTTCTCAATATCAGCGCAATCACTCAGCTCTGGGACTGTGACAGGGACAGTTCTCGATCCAGACAAGGCTGTCGTTGCAAACGCGACGATAACGCTCGAAAACGCGATAACTGGATTCAAGCAATCTGCCACTACAAGCAGTGATGGAACTTTTCGTTTTGATAATGTTCCATTCAACAACTACGTGTATACAGTATCGGCTTCCGGCTTCGACGAAGTCCGCGGTCAGGTAAATGTTCGAAGCTCTGTGCTCGTCAATTTATCTATTCCACTGACTGTCGGTTCAACCACCGCCTCAGTAACAATCACAAGCGGTACCGCTGAAGTGCTTGAGAATGTTCCGAATGCTCATACTGATGTTGACAAGAGTTTGCTGACGAGACTGCCGCTTCGATCTCCAGGATCTGGACTAAGCGATGTCATAACACTCGCCGCGCCTGGCGTTGTTGCCGATTCAAATGGTTTCTTTCATCCACTCGGAGACCACGCACAGACATCATATTCAATCGACAACCAACCCGTTTCTGATCAGCAAAGCAAAGCATTCTCAACACAGTTGCCACCTAACGCAGTCCAATCTTTAGAAGTGATCACTGGAGCGACTCCTGCAGAATACGGCGATAAGACAAGTCTCGTAGTTAATGCGGTGACCAAGTCGGGATTGAACCAAAAGAAGCCGACGGGGAGCTTCATGACAAGCTATGGATCGTTCGGCACTGTCAGCCAGGATGGTTCCTTTGGTTATGGCAATGCGAAACTCGGAAATTTCACGTCATTCACGTTTGAACGGTCTGGCAGATTTCTCGATGCACCGGAGTTTACGGTGCGCCACGATCGCGGCAGAGCAGCCAATCTTTTCGATCGCATCGACTACAGCCCCAACCCCAACAATACCTTTCACCTGAATCTGTTTCTTGCCCGCAATAGTTTTCAAACACCGAATGACTTCGACCAGGATGCAAACGGCCAAGATCAGCGACAACTCGTTCAAAGTTTGAACATCGCGCCCGGATACGTTCACATCTTTAGTCCGACTACGGTGCTAACGATCAATCCCTACTATCGTCTCGACAACGTAAAATACTTCGCCAGCCCGAATCCATTCGCCGACGACACAATAAGTTTCAGCCAGTCACGTCGACTGAATAACATCGGTATCAAATCGGACCTTTCATACGTAAAAGGACGACATAACGCCAAATTTGGCGTGCAGTTCTCCCATACGTTTCTTAATGAAGGATTTCAGTTCGGTATTACTGATCCAAACTTTAACGACCCAGCCAATCCGGACTTTTTGCCAGGCTTAGCGGCCTTTGATCTAACGCGTGGCGGACAGGCTTTCGTTTTCCACGGACACACAGATATCAAGCAAGAGGCTTTCTACGGACAAGACAACCTGACACTGGGTCACGCGACGTTTCTGCTTGGCCTTCGATTTGATAACTACAACGGAATTACGAGAGGACACTTACTCCAACCGCGCCTCGGCGTTTCGTATTTGTTTCAGCACACCAACACAGTACTGCGTGCCTCGTACACGAGAAATTTCGAAACGCCCTACAACGAGAACCTGGTCCTCTCAAGTGTTACCGGAGCCGGGGGTTTAGCAAATGGTACTCTGGGCGACACCAGCAATCTACCGCTGCAACCCGGGCGGAGAAACCAGTACAACGTTGGATTTCAACAGGGCATATCCAAGTATGTTGTGCTCGATGTTGATTACTTCAACAAACGGACGACCAACGCCTATGATTTCAACGTACTCTTTAATACGTCCGTTGCGTTCCCTATCTCATGGAACCAATCAAAACTTGATGGAGTTTCTTTTCGTGCGAACCTTGCGAACTACCACGGCTTGACTGCTTTCGTCGTCGCCGGTCATACGCGAGCAAGATTCTTTCCGCCGGAGACTGGCGGACTGTTCTTCAACTCGGATCTTCCCACCGGTGTATTCCGAATAGACCATGACCAGGTCTTTCAGCAAACAACTCAAGTGCAATATCAACTCATGCACTGGAAAAAGCTTGCGCCTTATGCTGCGTTCACTTGGAGATACGACAGCGGCCTTGTGGCTGGAGCAGTTCCTGATTTCGGAACCGTTCTAGGATTCACAGGCGATGAGCAACAACAGATCGGACTTTTCTGCGGCAACACGTTTGCGACGATGACGAATCCGATTACTACTTGCAATTCGCCTACGTTCGGCGCCTTAAGGGTGCGGATTCCTGCCGAAGGAACTGAGAATGACGATACAAATCCACCGCGAATCGCGGCCCGTCATGTCTTCGACTTCAGTTTGGGTACGGACAATCTGCTTCGCACCGAACATACAAAGATGACGCTGCGGTTCACCGTCATCAACCTAACCAACAAGAGCGCTCTCTATAACTTTGAATCAACGTTTAGCGGTACGCACTTCATTTCGCCGAGAGCGTTTCAGGTGCAGACCGGCATCACCTTCTGAAGAATCTGGTAATCAGCGTGACAGTCCTCGCGTCGCGCTGAACTACCTTTACAAGTGATCGTTCGATAGAGCCAACGCGTATTTATCACTGACGTTTTGGGTTCGACCGGCGGCGTGCATATGCGGAGTCGCCAATTCATTTCGAGCATGCTCACGTTCTCCCCTCTTGGCGTTCCGCTTCATGGAGACCCAGTCCTGGGATGGAGGGACTTCGTGCTTTTCGTCCCCGGAGTATTGTTGGTTGTCCTGTTTGATGAGATATCGCGACGATCCCTCAAATCGATCGGAAAGATCGTCGCACGGCATTCGGGACCGAGCTTACAAGAAGGGATGCTCAGTTCAAGGTCAAGGTGCGTAGACTGTTATCATGCGCCAGGCGCTGGAATTGGCGAGCAATTCGGCTAACTAGTTCCGACCGTACAGCAGTGAGGCTTGCGCTGATTGCATTTTTCGTTCTAGTGTTCCCGGCAAATGTGAAGGCAGCGAGAGTAGACGTGACTCTCCGTTGCAGCTCCTCTGGCTGCCGCACGAAGCGACCTTAATTAGTTGCCAGTGGTCCATTACTGAATTGTCACTGAGCGTATCGGGGATCAAAATGTTCTGCCCAGGATGTGGAATCGAGAATGACTTAGCACAAGGTTACTGCCGGCAATGCGGGCAGTCGCTGTCGGACGTGCGACTGGCTTTGCATGGGGCTGCGTCGGAATCATTAGCCAAGTTGAAATCGAGCGCGGATGTGATGAATGGCGGTATTGCAACCTTGGCTGTTTTCATGTTGATTGCAGTAATCATAACGCTAATCGGTGTGCTCTTAGGCAATCCGATCTTGGGCACAATTGCCATGATAAATGCACTGCTCGGTGCTCTGATTGGTTTGCCCCTGGTGATGATTGGCAAATCGCGTGTCCGGCAAGCGACTCGACTACTATCGGGTAGCGCTAAGACAAGAGCTTTGGATGCGGAGAGACGAAACGAAACAATCACTCCAGGTCCTCAATCAGACTTCAACCGCCTGGCCCCAGAGTCAGTCACTGAAAACACCACGCTAGATTTGAAACGTAACCCAAAGATTTAGCGCCCCCGAATATCGCTTTGCTTGAGCAAGCCGAATCAACCTAGCTTTCATAGTTCCTTCGCCGCGCCGTGACCAACATTGAATATCCCGATCAGAACGCAGATTGAGGAGAGCTTTGAGTGCAGTACTTGGTTCAGATGAGTCTTGTGAAAGGAGCGATGGATCCGCGCGCAGTATTCGGAATTAGCATTCTGATGAGTCTGGTCAGTTCTGTCATTATTGTAATGCTGTTTGCCTGGCCCTGGCTTCGGACCATGAATAGAAACGACGCGCTGGTCAGGCTGGTCGCGCCGCACATGTTTCTGCGTTTCATCGGACTCAGCTTTATAGTGCCGGGAGTCGTTTCTCCGCATTTGCCGTCAGCCTTTGCGATTCCAGCAGCGTGGGGAGATTTCACGGCGGGAGTGCTCGCCATCATCGCCACGATCGGTCTTTCACATCGAACTGTCTGGGCCATCGCAGCAGTATGGTTTTTCAACATAGAAGGCGCACTCGATCTGTTGTTCGCGTTTATCGAAGGGGCGCGCGTTCAACTGAATCCTGGCGATCTCGGCGCCGCGTTTTTTATCGTGACCGCAATCGTGCCTCCCCTGCTGGTTTCACACGCGCTGGTTTTCCGGCTGCTCACCGTTAAGCACGATCGCACAACAGCCGGAGGTAAGGAATTTGAGTGAAAGCCACGAACAAGCTAAAAGCCTTGATCACGCGACCGGCAGAGTGCTTTTGCGGAAATAATACTCAGTCAATTCTGTTCAAACTTAGCGCTAACATGTCTTAACCATCAGCTGTCCTGTTCAGCCCAGTACTGGTGATCTTCGAAAAAGAATGCGTCGTTTCCGCTATTCGCAACAGCTCTGAAAAACAGACGGATAAACTTCAGGTGGCCCATCTGCTTGAATCGTCTGTTCGTTGTACGAATAAAACCCGGCACAATGCCGAATCGTTTAGTGTTAACGTTCTTGGTGAGAAAGAAATCCTCAGCGTATAAGACGCTGACATTGAATCCGCCTAACTCATTAAACCGCTGACGTTCAAACAACATGAAGGCACCCGGACTGAATGGTCTCGAATACTTCGATCCAATCTGGATGATGCAGTTTCCAAGGTACATTAGATTGTTTAAGACATTCGTGTCTTCGGAAAGTATGAAAGTCGTGGCACAGTCCAGTTGACGTCGTTTCATCAGCTCGACACCACGTCGAATTAAACCGCGATCCCCAAGCTCGACGTCTGCATCGAGAAAAAGAATGTATTTGCTATTAGCCATCCGGGCGCCGGCATTTCTTCCCTGAGCAGGTAATCCTCCCTGAATGATTCTGATGTGCAGCGTGTCAGCATAGGACAATGCGCGTTCGACAGTGCGGTCAGTTGAATTGGCATTGGCGAGATAGATGGTCGTACTTCGGATCCGTTCGTAGTCTTGCTTACAGATTGAGTCCAGCAAGGTTCCTATCAAGCGCTCTTCGTTTTTGGCAGGAATCACAATGGTCAATTCTTCATTCGTGCTCATGTAATCTCACCCCTTCAGATGAAATTGTTACGTAGCTCGCCGGCGATTGCGTCCAACAGCCGGTGTTGAAATATTGAATACCGTGCGCCTCACGATACATGGCAACATGCGTGTGTCCACAGAAAACAAAACTCGCGTTGCGTGCTGCAGCCATTGCAAGGGCTCCGGCAGCCACGCGTGGCGTCATTCTCAACCAGGAAGTATTGAGTCGGTCCAAATAGCGGCTAAGTCGTTGTTCTCGAAAATCGCATTTCTGGATCCATAGAAAAACGTTCGCACCAAGTTCGCTCAACATTTGATTGTCAACCATGAATCGATCGAACTGATGCCCATGTACTGCCAGGTATTTCTGGCCCTCAAAGGTCCATTCATATTCTTCGAGAACATGGACGCCGACGAGATGTGACATTACGTCGGAGAGTCCCCGGTCATGGTTTCCCTCAACCCACACCACTTCAACTTGTCGTTTGGGATTCGACAGCTTGCGGACGTAGGAGAGTAAATCCCAATGTTCTCTCTTGAGTCGTTTGAAATTGAGATCGGCGAAGATATCGCCGAGAAGGATGAGCCGTTTAAAACGATGTGCCTTGAGTACAGCAAGTAAGTCGGCGGCGCGACTCACTTCCGAGCCAAGATGGACATCAGAGACTATTAGTGTTTCGACAGGACTGTACGATGG
>PSRF01000194.1 GCA_003175865.1 Blastocatellia bacterium | reverse complement strand
CTTCGGTCGACAGAGGGCGAGGAGCCCGGCCTTTACACCACCTCATCAAGTTCATCGGCAACCGCACGTAGGACAGCCGCGACCTCAGTATCGCTAACCTTCGAATCCTTGAACTTGATTTCCAGATTGAAATCCTTCTCAGGCGAGACGTACTTGTAAGTATAAGGCTTCATTTCAGGAACAATTCGCGGCCCCATTTCCTGGCGCCTAACTTCCCGAGCATCATTGCGATTGAGGCCACGTGTTGCGATCTGGTTTGCAAGTCTCAACATTGACTCATCGTCCGGTTGACGGACAATTTGCAACAGAGATGACTTTGCCGTGATCTCTCCTTTCGCACAAATCTCTCGTACTTCCTCTGGGATCTTCGCGATGGAGATCGCTTCGGAGACTGTGGTCCTGCTCTTCCCGACCTTACGGGCAACGTCGTCGTGTGTGTAACCAAATCTTTCACACAGCGCTTGTAAACCGTCTGCTTCTTCCCAAACCGTCAGGTCTTTGCGCTGCATGTTTTCAATCAGCGCAATTTCAGCAATAGTACCCTCGTCAACTTCCATCTCTACGCAGGGTACTTCCTTCAGACCGGCACGTTGTGCTGAACGCCAGCGACGTTCACCAGCGATAATCATCCAGCGTCCTGTCAGTCGATTCGGTTTGACGAGCAGCGGTTCGAGTACACCTTTTTCAGCGATTGACGCCGTCAACTCAGTCAAGTCGCCAAATTCAACGCGCGGCTGTTCCGGGTTTGGATCAAGTTTATCGACGGGAATCATTCGGCCCACTTGGACCGGACGATGCTGAGATAATTCCTCGACGTAGTGTGCGTCGTGACGCATTTGGAGGCCAGTTGGCAGTCCCCTTTTAGACACGGCTCATTACCTCTTCGCAAAGTTTTCCATACTCGATTGCACCCGACGAGGTGGGGGCAAAACTAAAAATCGACTCTTTGTAAGCCGGCGATTCTTCAAGACGAACGCTCTTGGTGATGACGGTATCAAATAGCTTTGGACCAAACACGCTGCGAATCTGTTCATGTACCTCTCGGGCTAGTGTCGTGCGTTTATCATGCAGGGTCACCAGCACACCAAGTAAAACAAGATTCGGATTAGGTCGCGCTTTGACCTTTTCGATTGTTTCCAACAGATCGTCTGTGCCCTCCAAAGCGAAGTAGGACGACTGAATCGGAATCAGCACATGCGACGCTGCGACCAGTGCATTGACGGTGATCAAGCCGAGCGTAGGAGGTGTATCGATAACGATGACCTCGTATTCACTTCGAAATGGTTCAAGTCGGTCTTTTAACCGAAACGGAGCGTCAAAGTCTCCAACTAGTTTCGATTCAAGTTTTGCAAGACTGATACGAGCTGGAACAATGTCGAGGTTCTCGACCGGCGTTTTGTAGACAGCTTCCGAAATGGGTGCCTGACCGTCCATCATCAACTCGTAAATAGAACGATCGACTGATTGCGGGCTCAGAAACGAGATTGAA
The DNA here is from genome assembly GCA_003175865.1 of Blastocatellia bacterium. Taxonomy (GTDB): domain Bacteria; phylum Acidobacteriota; class Blastocatellia; order Pyrinomonadales; family Pyrinomonadaceae; genus PSRF01. Next base: position 5,333 of record PSRF01000194.1, on the reverse strand, counting down.
CTATTTGCTTGCGGATCTAAGTCGAGAAGGAGGACACGTTTTCCTAGACGGGCAAAGGCGGCGGCAAGGTTAATGGCAGTAGTGGTTTTCCCTACGCCACCTTTTTGGTTTGCGATGGCGATTACCATTCGCTGCACAGTGGGGCACTCGCGCTGTTTAGACTGGTTCTATCTGACAATAGGTTCATGCAAACAATTACATCGGCAGATCGCCAGCTTCACCAATTACGTCGGGCCATTCTTCCTCGCTGGCAGTAATGTCACCCTCTTCAGTTTCCTCTGTCGGTAACGTATTACGTGATGCCTTGATCACTTCCATGTCCACAAAGATCGGACAGTCTGCACGTAAGGCCAGAGCAATTGCATCAGACGGGCGTGAATCAAGTTTCATTCGAGCGCCGTCGCTGTTGCGCATCTCAATCTCTGCGTAAAAGGTGTTGTCACGCAAACTCGTCACGACCACGCGTTCGACCTGTATCCCGAGCTGCGTAATCAAATTCCGTAACAGATCGTGTGTCATCGGTCTGGGTGGCGCAATCTTCTCGATTTCAAGCGCGATTGCGTTTGCTTCATAAGCACCTACCCAGATCGGCAACATCGTATCACTTTGAACGTCTTTCAAAATAATTATTGGTGTTCCACTGTTGGGGTCCATCATTAGCGCTCGTATCTTAACTTCTATTTCCATTACGAATACCCCTTACGCTACTGATGAGCGATTTACTAACTTCCCGTAAAGACTGTTTGTTTTTGCCTGCGTTACCAGTACGTCAACAATTTCACCCTCGAGATGCGACTCACCCGGAAAATTAACAACCTTGTGGCACGTTGAATGACCAACTAGATCATTATGCGATCTCGAACTGTTGCGTTCGACCAACACACTAAGTGTTCTGCCGACATAACTATCGTAGATTCTTCGTTGAGAATGTTTCTGAACAGACTCCAATTCAAGAAAACGTGATTTCATCACCGCGTCAGGCGCTGTGTCTGGGAGCTTCGCGGCTGGTGTGCCCGCACGCTTTGAATACTTGAAGATATAGATACTGTCGTATTCACACTGGCGAACTAGATCCAGAGTCTGCTGGAAGTCTTCGTCAGTCTCTCCTGGAAATCCAACGATTATGTCGCTCGTTAACGCCAGACGCCGGCTGGAATTCTTGATGTGCTCGATTCGTTTAAGGTAGTCGTCGCGCTTATGACCGCGCCTCATCAACTTCAGAACGCGGTCGCTGCCCGACTGTACAGGCAGATGTATCCAGTTGCAGAGGTTCGGATTCTCTTCGATTGCTGTAACAATGTCTGGGTGAAAGTCGCGTGGAAATGAAGTCGTAAACTTGATGCGTGGCATTCCTGTGGCTGCAACTGCTCTCAGCAACCGACAAAAAGGTGTAGCCCCGGGGAATTGTTCAAGACCCGCCTCAATCCGCGGCCGATAACTGTTGACGTTCTGACCAATTAGATGGACTTCTTTGTATCCAAGAGAGAGTAACTTGTTTACCTCATCGATGATCTCGCTTACTGGTCGACTGCGTTCCCTCCCACGAGAGTAAGGAACGATACAGAACGAGCAAAACTTATTGCAGCCCTCGATGATCGGAATAAACGCGACGTGCGGAGAATGACGCTCAACGGGCGAGACGTTCCAAGCCTCTTGACCTTCGTCGCGCTCTCCGAGGTCGATAACTTTCTTCTCGCCTTCACGTACTCGCTCGATTAATACCGGAAGTCGGTCGGTTGCTCTCGTGCCAACAACCATGTCGATCCCGGAAGAATTATCAAAGAGAGTTTCGCCTTCGAGTTGTGCGACACATCCCATGACACCAACCATGAGATTTCGATCGTTCGGCCGCGCAGCACGTACCTCACCGATACGTGTGTAGACTTTGTGTTCAGCACGTTCACGCACTGAACAAGTATTAAGCAAAACAATGTCAGCAATATCAGCGGAATCGCACAAGTCGTAACCGGACTCGCGCAAACCTGTCGCTGCTCGTTCGCTATCGGCGACATTCATCTGACAGCCAAAAGTTTCTATGTAGACTCTGGGCTTCATGTTGCAAACTCGATTGACGTGAGGACAGTCTACCAGAAATCATTTCCCAAACGCGATAGCACTAATCTCGTGCTTTTTACTTCAGGAAGCACGCTTGATTCTTCTCTTCTGCGCGAGTAGTATCGCGACGTTTCTGGCAAATTTGCGGTAGAGAAAGGCTCCTCATGTCCTTTAACAAAATCATTCTCGTGGGAAATTTAGGTCGCGATCCGGAATTGCGCTACACCGCCCAGGGCACTCCGGTTTGTAGTTTTAGCTTAGCTACAAACGAGCGACGCAAAGATAGAAACGGTGAAATGCAGGATCACACCACGTGGTTCAAGGTAGTTCTGTGGAACCGTCAAGCTGAAACTGCCTCACAGTATCTGCAAAAAGGACGACCTGTTTATATCGAGGGACGTCTGCGTGTTGAAGAGTGGACTGATCGTGACGGCAAGCCACGCTACACGCTCGAAGTACACGCGACAGATATGCAGTTCATCGGAAGCGCTCGCAGTGACGAACCGGTGCAAGAGAGAGCTGCATCGGCAGCTGCTGGCCCAGTCGAACAGCCAGACATAACCGACGAAGACATTCCCTTCTGAAGAATTGGGTCAGGAATAAAGAACTATTCGGTGGAAGTTGACGCGGTTCCCTTGCCGGCCGTGCCCCAACGCCCAAATTGTCGAAGTTTGCTGTATCGGCGGGTGAGTCGCTCTTCCTGTGAACAGCTGACGGCCTCGGCCAGTCGCTCACTCAGAGCTGAATCAAGAAAGCGTGCTGTTTGGTCGTAGTCGTTATGTGCACCGCCTTCCGGTTCGGGAATGATCTTATCGACGATTCCTTCGGCGTGTAGGTGTTGTGCAGTCAAACGCAAGCCTTCGGCAGCTCGATCGGCCTGTAACGAGTCTTTCCACAGAATTGCGGCGCAACCTTCAGGCGTGATCACAGAGTACGTTGCGTTCTCAAGCATCAAGACTTGGTCGCCAACTCCAATAGCCAGGGCGCCGCCGGAACCACCTTCACCGATCACAGTAACGATGATCGGTACCTTGATTTTTGCCATCTCACGCAGGTTGTAAGCGATCGCTTCGGCTTGCCCTCGTTCCTCAGCATCGATTCCTGGATATGCACCTGGTGTGTCGATGAATGTGAAGATTGGCCGACCAAACTTCTCTCCGAGTTTCATCACTCGCAGTGCTTTCCGATAGCCTTCTGGCTTTGGCATTCCAAAATTCCTGTAGCTGCGTTGTTTTGTATCGCGCCCCTTCTGGTGTCCGACAACAACGATTGGAAGGCCATGGAATTTCGCAAACCCACAGATGATTGCCGGATCTTCAGCGAACCTTTTGTCGCCATGTAATTCGACGAAATCTTCAAAGAGTCTCTCGATGAAGTCTAGTGTGTAAGGTCTATCGGAGTGGCGCGCGAGCAAAACGCGCTCCATAGCGGTCCGCTGATCAGCGGTCGGTTTCTCCACTGGTTGACTCTTTTCTTTGTTCTTTTTTGCCATCGGACGCGACGTAACTCTTCCCTCCATTGTTAGCTTCGTGTCTGAGCTTGAATCTTTTCAAAACTTATCGTGCAGCCAAGATTCTTTAACGCCTGCTCGAAATCGTCACTTCGTTTCACTCGTAGCGCGGGATTTGCTCGAACGCGCACGAGAGTGCTCCCTTCAAGGACCGTCTCAAACGCAACATCGGTTTCGCCAGGGTGTGCGCTTAGGACGCTCAAAATCGAATCACATAGCGATGCGACGTCGTCCGTTTCCGGCACCTTCAGAACGACAAATTCATTGGTTCGAGACGCTGCTTCTATAGTTTGGACCTGGTCTACGATGATCGTTGGCGGGTTGTCCTCGCTAAGTTCGAGTCTTCCTACTACCACTGTTGGAGTGTCATTACCCAGCAGCGTTGAATGTTTCCGGTAGACCTCGGGCCAGAGTACGCACTTGGTACTCCCTGCTTCGTCTTCAAGTCGCAACAAAGCAAACTTGTCACCTTTCTTGGTGGTACGGATCTGAAGCTCAGAAACGATACCCCCGGCCGTGACCTTGACACCACTCGTCATGGCAGGTAAGTCGGACGATTTGACTGCCTTAAGACTTTGGAGCACCTCGAAGTAGTTTTCCAGAGGATGGCCGGTAATGTAAAACCCTAACGCCGTCTTCTCGGCAGCAAGCATCTCTGACAATGTCCAGCCCTTGGCGGTTGTCGGAAGCTCATCCAAAACTTGAGCTTCCTCGGGAACAAGTCCAAAAAGACCGTTCTGTCCAATCTGTCGCTCCCGTTTGGCTCGCTGGGCGCGGGACAGAGCGCTATCAATTGAGTTGAATAGACCGCCTCGCCAGGCACTTACGGGGCGGCTGTCTTTCAATGAATCAAATGCGCCAGCACTGATCAGACTTTCCAAAACACGCTTGTTAAGCGTCGACCCTTCAATACGCTCCGCGAAGTCAAAGAGCGACTTAAACGGACCTGATGAGCGAGCATCTATAATGGCTTTAACTATCGACTGGCCAAGACCTTTAATCGCGCTTAATCCATACCTTATGGCACCGCTTAACGGCGTAAATCCTGAATTGCTTTCGTTAACGTCTGGCGGAAGCAACGCGATCTTTTGTGCGCGGAGCTCTTTCGAGTACTTAAACACTTTGGCCGCATCCTGAGCTTCGTTGGAAAGCACAGCCGCATAGAAATGTTCCGGGTAATGCGCTTTCAGATAGGCGGTCTGGAATGCGAGATAGGCGTAGGCCACGCTGTGACTGCGGTTGAAACCGTAGTCAGAGAACTGAGCCATTAGTGAGAAGATTTTCTCCGCCTTTTCTCTTTTGATGTTGCGTTCGACGGCGCCCGTAATGAACTTCTCTTCGTGAACCGCCATCTCTTCGCGTTTCTTTTTCCCCATCGCGCGACGCATTAGATCGGCTTCACTAAGTGTGTAGCCGGCAAGCTTCTGTGCCAGCTGCATAATCTGCTCCTGGTAAACGATGATGCCATAGGTGTTGCTGAGAATGTCTTTCATCTCGGGCACGAGGTATCGAACACTCTTCTTGCCATGATGGCGAAGAATAAACTCCTCAACCATGCCTCCGTCGAGAGGACCCGGACGATATAGCGCGTTCAGTGCTGCCAGATCTTCCAAGCCTTTGGGCTTCAACTTTCGACAAATCTCTTGCATACCTGACGATTCGAATTGGAAGACCGCCTCTGTTCTTCCCTCCCCGAAGACAGCCATTGTTTTAGCATCGTTAAGCGCTATATCCGCCCAGTTAATCTCCTGCTCAAGCACCTGTTTAA
>PSRF01000079.1 GCA_003175865.1 Blastocatellia bacterium | reverse complement strand
TCGTCATCCACTGTTAGTAAGACCGGTTTAGCCATAACCTTTGTACGAATTAAATGCCGCCATTTGACGCAAATTTTTGTGCTTCTTTGTGCCAGAAGACCGTCATTCTGCCACGTAACGTCGTCGGGCGCATCACGGTATTGTGGATCTGAGTTGTAACACAATTGAGGTATTGAAATCTGTAAACGGATTCGAGTTGTATCGCTTGGGTTCGTATTACGAGAGGTTTATTGACTGTCGCGCTTGTAACCAATACGCGCTCTAAAGCGGATTGCAAAATAATTTTCTAGTCGTCCGTAACCGTTTCGCTCTCACGTAGTTTATAAGGTTAGGAGTTCGTTCGTTTAATCATCGCCTATTGCCTGACGGGACAAAATAGGAGGCTTCAATGCTAAGGTCTGTTCTCGCAGTGATTGTTGCTATCGTTACGTGGTTTGTGGTCGCAACCATTGGCAACTTAATTCTGCGAGTTGCACTGCCGGGTTATGCGTCGGTGGAAGTTGCGATGACCTTCACGCTCACAATGATGATTTGCCGTCTGGTCTTGGGCTTAATTTCTTCGTTGGGTTCAGGCTTCGTGTGTGCTGTCATCGCAGGAGGAGGTAAGCTCGCGCCTAAGGTAGTCGCAGTAATCATGGTACTTCTATTTCTGCCAGTGCATTACATGCTTTGGAGCAAGTTTCCGATCTGGTATCACCTCTTCTTTTTGATTACACTGGCTCCGACCATTCTCATTGGCGCTTCCCTGAAGCGTATGCCAACCTAACGATGCGCATGAATTGAAGATTAGACGCGGGACCAAGAGTTCCAGCGTCTAATCTGTTTCGATAATGATCGGAAACTAGCAACCAAGTCCGCCCAGGATCGTCTCTGCTTCACCAATCAACTGCAGTCCTTGCGCGGATGTTAGTCGTCCACTCTTGATGAGGGCGTCAACTTCATTGATAAATGCCCCTACTTGATTACATGCAGCGTTCGAGTTGCCCGACGCTATTGATGCCTGGGCCGCTTCGAGTTTCACTATCAGCGAATTTCCCTGTCCTTGATTCAAGACGCCTGCACTCACAAGGCCTTGGATCTGACTGATCAAATTTGAAAGTCCTTCTGCCGGAGTGGCCACAGCATCAATCGAGTTGAGATAACGGATCAGAGCTGCACGTTGCTGTGGATCCGTGACGAAGTGATGACGCACACCGCCATTCCCGTCCTGTGATCCATTCAGAACTTCTTCAAGAGTTTGCGCAAGACCGCTATAAAAATACGGTGCCGTTTCAAATACACTAAACAAGGACGGTATATTGAAACCGTTTGCTCCTAATGGAGCAGCAGCTGCACCGATGTCAGCTAAATTCGAGCGAATTTCGTTGGTACGCAAACCGCCAAGTGTGAAGGTCCCAACGTTAATGAGTACACCAGGGAACTGACCCGGGTTTGGTCCTTGCGTGCTGGTTTGTCTCAATTCCGCACCTATTACGCGTTCGTTACCAAAACCAAAACCAACCTCAGGTGAAGGTGGTGGCGTGTAGTCGACAGTCGATCTCGTCAGCTTTGGCCCACCATGACAAGTTTGGCAACTGAAATTTGGTACAACCAGTCCGACTTGTTGAAACAGTTGCTTTCCAGCCTGCGCAAGTGGATCGTCTGCACTAACAGGAGGTCTTGCCGAACGCACGTTAGCTGCAATATAGGCCACGATTGCGTCCTGTCGCGCGTCCCGCCCCGAACTTTGCACTGGTAGAAAATTTGTGACTCCGGGCGGAGTCGTCAGCTGTAACGCTCGCTTCGCTGTTGAAAGATTTCCACGTGTAGCCCATGCACCACTTGGAATTCCCGGAGGGCCAGGCACTGGTCCATTTGTACCTATAGTGTATTCGAGAACTGTTGATTGGTCCGCCCCTGCGCCATCAATACCGCCAACGACGTAAATTTGGTTCGATGAGAGAGTGCCACCGATACCGAAACGCGCGCGAGGCGCTGGTAGTGGCGTGTGTGGAGTCGCTACAAGAGTAACCGCCTGCGCTTGATATTCTTCAATGCTTGTAATGACTGTGCCGGTAGCATCCTGACCACCGATAACGAAGATACGGGATGAAACGACGCGAATTCCAGTGGCTACTCCGTGATTTCGTCTGAGCGTCAAGCCCGCTACATTAAAACCACTCCAAGTACCTGGACCAGTGGCATCCGGTTGGAATCGCTGAACCGGATTTGGATTGGCCACCGATGGAGCAGCCTCTGAACCAGTGTTGCCGGATACAATGTGCAATAGTTGCAATGGTTCAGCGGTATTGATTCCTCCTGCGACCGTGATGCCGAATTGCGCAACCGCAGTCGGCAGTGAAGCAACAGTACGCCAGGTGTTGGCTGAAGGATTAAATTCCTCAACCGTTGCTACGGGCGATGCGTTTGCCGATGTACTTCCATAACCACCGGCCACGTAAATACGCAAACCTGCGCTTGTCTTTACAGCAGCAGCACCAAGTGAATGTCTGGGAGTAAAACCGCTGCCACTGCGTGGAGTTAAGGTGTTAGTTCGCGGATTGAACTCGAGTACAGAATCCGATCCAGTTACCAGTAAGCCCTGACCGGTTCCTGTTCTGCCACCAAAGATGAACACTCGATCATCATCTGCAGTCGCGACCGCGAAGTCTCTGCGCGCGCTTGCTAACACTGGTAATGCTGTTCCACCAGACAAATCGTTAGTAGTACCGACAGCACCGGTGAATTGCTGAAACTGTTCAATTAGCGATGAGTCAGTCGGCGTACTACCGCTCGCTCCACCAATTGCGAGGAAGAGACGATCGTCATCAATTAATCCTCTACCACCAAAAACATTGCGTGTGTTGAGCTCAAAATCCTGATTTTCGTCTCTTACTGCACTCCAGTTTAGAATTCTTTGGTCATGAAAATCGGTTTTACTGAACATCCCGTCCAACGCGATTGTCTGTCGTGGGCCGGCGTCAAAGTGCCAGGTGACATTATCAGTTCGTCCTTTTGGATGACAGACAACACATCCTCCCCAAGCCTCCTGCGACATCCGTCCCTGTGGACCGCGCCCTGTAAAAAAGAGTTCCTCTCCAAGATGGGCCTTCTCAGCAAACGTTCCCGAAGCAGGTAACGCGGTCGATTGAGCAGTAGTCAGAATAGACGGGCTAGTTGGAGTTGAGATATCGATGCTTGTTACCGAACGGCTAACAAAATTGCTCGTGAACGCTTGAGTTCCAGTACTGTTTATAACGATCCCTCGCGGAGCTTTCCCTTGGATGCCAGTTGTATCCTGGAGATCGACGCGCACGATCTGGCTCGGCCCAGCAACTAATGGAGCACCTACTGTCGGTATTCCATTAGCATCAACCGTCACGCGAACGATCAGGTCGGCATGTTGCACCACGATCCAGGCGTCAGATCCATCGGGGCGCCAAGTCATTGCGACTGGATTGGTGAAGAATAGTCTCGGTGCAGGCGTTGTGGAGAGATTTATTCCCTGGTTTAAGTTTAGTGGTGCGGTCCGCCGAACACTAGGGTCTGTTTGAGCTGCGGTGACTTCGGCGCCCGTTCCGCTGTTAAAGACTGAGAGCATTCCCTGCGCCATCACATTAAAGCGTTGTGGACCATTCGGCGATGCTCCGGTGCTCACGACGTATGCCAACGAGCGAATAGGATGGATTGCTATTGACGCCAATTGATTTGGAAAGCAACCAGTGGGTGTCGTGAATGTTTGTGGATTGGTAGATGGAACTGCAGGAACTTGGCCCGGTGCCGGTGACAAGCGACCATTGGCGTTGAAACCAGTATTGCTGATTGGCTGAAGAGTGATGGTGGCACCAATAGGCGTGTTAGTTGCCGCAGAAATTGCGACCACATGACCTTCTCGTTGATCGTCCTCGGTCTCGTTAAAGGCAGTCTTTCCAGGGCGTAGTCTGGCAAAGAAAAGCGCAGCAAATACAGTTTCATCCGCATCGTCGCCGTCACCGTCGTTTGTTATCGCAAGCGCACGTGGTGCCGTTCCAAATGGGCTTAGATCAACCGTACTGACAATAGATGGGATTGTCGTAGTAGCGTCAAAGACCATCAGATTGTTTGAAGATGAGTTCGCTACATATAGTCTTGTGCCATTTGGCGAGAGGACAACTGCGGACGGTTCGGCGCCTACCTTGAAAGTATCCTTCACCTTATGCTTCTTCAGATTCACCACCGATACCGTGCCATCCAGCGAGTTTGCAACGTAGGCAAATGATCCATCTGACTGCACTGCCACACTTTCAGGATCACGACCAACTTTGATCTCAGTCAACTTGGTCAGAGAAGAACCAGAGACGTCAAAAACGCTGACAGTGTTTGCTTCCGGATTAACGTTTAACAGGGTTCGATCATCGCCACTTAGTGCAATCGGACTGGATTGGCGGGGACCGTGCGCGGTCGGAGGAGGAGCCGACGTTACTGAGAACGTGAACAAGAAGTAGATGGTGGAAGCAACAGCGAGCAATGGCAACCATCTGAGCGAGGATTTAAGCATGGGAACTCCTTTCTAAACTCAGCCGATGAAAATGGTTTGTATTGTCGTGAAGATAAAGGCGACCGGATGACCCGGCAGTTGTGAGCGATTCTCGAGTCGGTACGTTATTTAGGGGGAGCTGATTCTATGCCTGGTTCTCACGAACAACAAGTGAAATGGATATTAAAACGCTCGATTCGATCATCTGCAGGTCGTACACAATGTCGGCTCTTCTTTTACACTTGATAAGAATGATTCTTCCCGTCGCGCGAGATGGATCAAAACGGATCGAAACTCTTATTCATCCTGCATTAGAAAACACACAATTCTTGTTTATTAACACTTCGAGTCCTTTGACATACCTTCCCGAAGCGTCCATTGAACCATCACAAGTAATCCGTTAAACAAGGAAAGGAGTGGATAGAATGAAAGTTTCAGAACTGATGACGAGGAATGTTCAATCATGTACCCCGGAAACTAACTTGTCGACCGCCGCGATGCAGATGTGGGATGGCGACTTCGGTACACTACCAGTACTGGACGGCGACGGTAAGGTAGTTGGCATGATAACTGATCGCGACATCTGCATCGCGGCAGCCACCAGACACCAGGACATCGCAACTATCAACGTCGGCGAAGTAATTAATGGACAAGTGCAATCGTGTACACCTGACATGAGTATCAGTGATACGCTGAAGGTCTTAGAGAAGGCACAAGTCCGACGGCTGCCCGTCGTTGATAAAGATCAAAAACTACAGGGTATTCTGTCCATCAACGACATCGTTCATTACACAGGAGACGTGAAGAAGAGCTCGGGCGTTTCACATGCCGATGTCGTTAATAGTTTGAAGTCCATCTG
>PSRF01000220.1 GCA_003175865.1 Blastocatellia bacterium | reverse complement strand
CGCTCTTGAAGCAAACGCGCCTGCGTACCTTTGCCAGCACCAGGCGCTCCCATCAGCACGATGATCTTGTACATACTCAATCGATGTCTTGCGATCCTCGAGGTTGACGTTATGCTACGAGCGGCGGTAGATCAGGCACGCCTTCCACGCAACCTTCCACCACTGCCCAGAAAACCTTCGTAATTTCTCATCACCAGTTGCGCCTCAACCTGCGCAACCGTGTCCATCGCGACTCCGACTAAAATCAGCAGCGATGTTCCGCCAAAATAGAACTGATAACCCATTCCCGTAGGGATCCACGACAAGCCCGGAGTCGTACTGATAAACGAGTCTAACCAATTTCCAATCAACGGGAGTCGCGCGACCTTAAAGCCACTCAACATGAACTGCGGGATGAACGCAACGACAGCGAGATAGACAGCCCCGACTGTCGTCAACCTTGTCAGGATCGTATTCAGATATTCCGCAGTGGCTCGTCCTGGTCTAATACCTGGCATGAAGCCGCCATGCTTACGCAGGTTGTCGGCCACTTCCTCAACGTTGAAAACAATTGATACATAGAAAAACGTGAAGAAGACGATCAGGCTCAAAAAGATCAACTCGTAATAAGGATCACTCGCGTGGAAAGTTTGGAAGAACGTCCAAACTTTGCCCCAGGCTGTGTCCAACTTATTTTGATCGGGCGGAAACGCAGCAAACAGACTCTGCGGCATCGACAAAACCGATGAGGCAAAGATCACTGGAATGACGCCGCCCATGTTTATTTTCAACGGCATCGTCGTTTGCTGACCACCTACTAACTGACGGCCAACATGTCGCTTGGCATAACTGACGGGAATCTTTCGCCGCGCGGCCTCCACAAAAACGATGAATGCGATGATCGCAATAAGTGCGATGACGAGTGCAAAGACGCCAATCACTTCCATCGTGTCTCCGCCGCGTACACGTTCGTAAACCTGCAGAACGCCTCGAGGCAGCCCAATCACGATACCTGCGAAAATTAGCAGCGAAATGCCATTGCCAACGCCGCGGTCGGTGATTTGCTCACCTAACCACATGACAAACATTGTCCCGGTGGTTAACGTGAGTACGGTTGTAAAAAGGAATCCCCACGTTGGAGCGCCCACCCCATTTACCTGTAACCAGTGAGCAACAAAGGACGTCTGAACGCCGGCGAGACCGACGGTTAAATAACGCGTCCATTGATTGATCTTCTGACGCCCCATCTCGCCTTCTTCCTGCAACTTCTTCAACTGCGGCGACACCACGGTCATCAACTGCAGAATGATCGAAGCCGTGATGTATGGAGTGACACCTAGAGCGAAAACTGAAATCGTGCGGAAGTTTCCACCAGAAAACAGGTCCAACACTCCAAGCAGAGTTCCGGCAACGTCACGCCAGACAAGATCCAGCCGTTCTTTGTTGATACCCGGAGCTCCGACGTGAGCGCCGAATCTATAGACTGCAAGTAAACCCAGTGTAAAGAAAATGCGCCGGCGCAAATCCGGCACATTGAACATATTGCGAACGGCTGCTAGAAACTTTTCCATAGGAACCCTTCTTGATGCAGATTCCGAACTAACTGGCGATTTCTACTATCGCTCCGCCTGCTTTTTCGATCTTTTCGCGAGCACTCTTAGTAAAACGATGTGCCGAGACACGCAATGGTTTTGAAACTTCCCCGTTTCCGAGGACGACCACGTCGTGCTTGGCTTTCTTAATCAGGCCTTTGTCGTGCAGCACTTCTGGAGTGATCTCATCGTTGGCAGCGAAGTGTTTGTCCAACGCCCCCAGGCTGATCTCCAGCCACTGCTTCTTGAAGATATTCGTGAAACCGCGTTTCGGCAACCGGCGATGAAGTGGCATCTGCCCTCCCTCAAAGCCGACCTTGCGCGAATAACCTGAACGCGACTTTTGACCCTTTTCTCCTCGTCCAGCCGTTTTCCCAAGTCCAGAGCCTGGTCCTCGACCTACTCGCTTCTTCTTGTGAGTTGAACCTTTTGCAGGTCTCAGGCTGTTAAGACTGATAGCCATCATCTACTCCATCTGTTTCTCAGTTTACTGCACGGAGACTATTCAACGATCCTCAAAAGATGAGGAACTTTATTGACCGCACCGCGCATTGAATCGTTATCAGGACGTTCAACTACCTGGTTAAGCTTTCGCAGACCAAGACTGCGCACGATCTCTTTGTGCGATTTCGGAGCTGCGATGAAGCTTCGATAATATTGAATTTTGATAGTGGCCTTGTCAGCCGTCGTGTTCGCTTTTGCCTTACCTGGCATAAACCCTCACAGTCATTGACGCACTTAAACGTGACTACATCTCTTCAACTTGTTTACCGCGCAAGCGGGCCAACTCCATCGGATCTTTCATACGCAACAACGCATCGAACGTTGCACGCACAACATTGTGCGGGTTCGTTGATCCGAGCACCTTGGTACGAACGTCTTTGACACCAACTGCCTGCATCACCGCACGAACCGCACCCCCTGCGATTACGCCTGTACCTTCAGAAGCTGGCTTAACTAGAACCCTGCCGGCACCGTATTCACCAATCAACTGATGTGGCAACGTGTTATTGATAAGTGGCACACGAATCAAGTTCTTTTTGGCGGATTCAATTCCCTTCTTGATCGCCAGCGGAACTTCACGAGCCTTGCCAGTACCGAAACCAACGTGTCCACCTTCATCACCAACTACAACGAGTGCGGCAAATGACAAATTCTTGCCGCCCTTCACCACTTTAGTGACACGATTAATCGAAATAACCTGGTCCTTAAGATCCAGTCCCTGTGCGGGAATACGTTGCTTGGGTTGTCTCATAACTATGCTTTGCTTTTCTTACGAGCTTTCTTTTCGGTTGTCTGTTCCGGTTCAGGTTGTGCTGCACCGTCGTCCTTCCCTGCAGCTTCATTCTTGTTCAAGCCAGCCGCTCGAGCAGCGTCGGTCAATGCCTTGATGCGACCGTGATAAAGGTAACCACCTCGATCAAACACAACTTGTTCGATTCCCTTTGCGAGCGCTCGTTCAGCTACAGTCTTCCCCACTAGCCGCGCTGCTTCCAGGTTTCCACCTGTTGTCCCGCGAAGATCTTTCTCTGTAGTAGAGGCCGATACCAACGTCTTTCCACTGAGGTCATCAATGACCTGGGCGTAGATGTGGTTCAAGCTACGATAAATCGCGAGCCTCGGTTTTTCAGTACTACCCTTAACCTTGCGACGAATTCGTTGGTGGATAGCTGTTCTAACTATTGCTCTATTTGTGTTTGCCATCTCTCCTCATGAACATCTTCGATTGCCGATTTCCGATTGCCGACTAAAAAATGGCCACGTACCAAATCGCTATCAAAATCTCAAATCAAAAATCAGAAATTACTTGCCGGTCTTTCCGGGCTTCAACTTGATCGGCACATCTGAGTACCGAACACCTTTACCCTTGTAAGCATCCGGTTTTCGCAATTTGTGCATTTCAGCGGCGACCTGGCCCAACTTCTGTTTGTCGATACTGGTCAGCGTCAGTGTCGTCTGGTACTGCTGAATGCTACCTTTTGTAGTCAAACGCTCTGCCTTCGCATCAACCTCAGGAGGAAGCGGAAACTCGATAGGGTGTGAATAACCAAGCGAGAAGACAATCTTCTTACCCTGTACGTCAGCTTTGTAGCCAACGCCTACCACGTCCATCTGTCGGCTGAACCCTTCGGTCACTCCTACGATCGCGTTGTTCGCGAGTGCGCGCGCGAGACCATGCAGCGCCGCCTGCTCATCCGTTGAGCGCTCAGCACGAAGTTCTTCACCTTCAACTTTGAAGGTGATTCCCTGTGGAATGGGAGTCTTCAACGTCCCCTTAGGACCTTTGACCTCAAGTTCCTGTTCGCGGACTGTAACCGTCACTCCTTTGGGAACGGTAATTACTTTTTTTCCTATTCGCGACATAAGTTAATTTCCAATTTTCGATTTCCAATTGGCAATTTATTGCTTCCAACGATTGATTTAGTGGCGACCCAATCGACAATTGGCAATCGACAATCAATATATTTGGGCCAATAGTTCGCCGCCGATGTTTTCACGACGTGCTGTTTTGCCGCTCATCAAGCCTCGCGACGTCGAGACGATGTTAATACCGTAGCCACCAAGCACCTTCGGAATCTCACTCGAGCCCACATAAACTCTTCGACCCGGAGTCGAGATTCTTTGCAGATGTGTAATTGAAGACGTTCCTCGCGCGTCGTACCGAAGAAAGATACGGATGGTCCGCTTCAACCCTTCGCCCTTGATGACAAAGTTATTGATGTAGCCCTCTTCCTTCAGAATGCGAGCAATTTCAAGTTTTAGCTTCGAAGCCGGAATATCAACACGCGAGTGCTTCGCAGCTATTGCATTACGAATTCGCGTCAACATATCGGCGATAGGATCAGTCATGTATATTCAACTCCGTTAGATTGCCAACTGCCAACTGCCCGTTCCGAGTAAATCGGCAATCGAAAATCGAAAATGCTCTTACCAGCTCGATTTAACAACGCCAGGAATCTGCCCCTGCAACGCGAGCTCACGAAAACAGATACGACACAAATTGAATTTGCGCAGGTAACCGCGTGGTCTTCCGCAGCGTTTGCATCGAGTATAAGCTCGCACGGAAAACTTCGGTTTGCGCGCTGCCTTTGCAATCAGTGATTTCTTTGCCATTTTCTTTAATCGTCAATCGTTAATCGTCAAGCGTGAATAGTTAATCGTGAATCGCCCGAACGATTTACGATTCACTACCTACGACTTTCTAGTTTCTAAACGGCATCCCTAATCCCTTCAACAATGCACGGGCCTGTTCGTCATTACGTGCTGTTGTAACAATCGAGATGTTCATACCGCGCAATTTGTCGACTTTGTTGAAATCGATTTCCGGAAAAATCAATTGCTCGCGAATTCCGATCGTGTAATTGCCGCGACCATCAAACGCTTTTGGCGACACTCCGCGAAAATCCCTAACGCGCGGCAATGCGACCGAGACAAGTCGATCGAGAAACTCATACATCCGATCTCCACGGAGGGTCACCACCACACCGATCGGCATTCCCTGACGCAACTTAAATGATGCGATTGATTTTTTGGCCTTCGTAATCACCGGCTTCTGACCAGTAATCGCACGTAATTCGTCGGTAGCCGTATCAAGAATCTTCGCATTTGAAATGGCCTCACCCATACCCATGTTGACGACGATTTTCTCGATGCGAGGAATCGCCATTGGATTACGGATGCCAAACTCCTTGGCAATCTGTGGCGCCACGTCCTTTTGATATCTGTCTTTTAACCTTGCAGCCATTTTCTTTCCTCGTATTCAAGCGGCTCGACTTTAGGTGTCGAGCTTACTTCTCCAGCGAGTGTCCGCTTCCAGCCGCGACACGAACTTTTGAGCCGTCGCCTTCAATCTGATACTTCACGCGCGTCGGCTTGCCCGACTGTGGATCGATCAACTGAACATTCGAAATACTGATGTACGCCTCTCGATCAACTATTCCTCCTCCGCGATTCGCTTGCGGATTCGCCTTCTGATGCCGCTTGATCATTCCCACGCCTTCAACTTTAACCTTGCCCTTCAGCGGAGAAACTTCCAAAACGCGGCCACGTCTGCCTTTGTCACGTCCGGCGATAACGACAACTTGATCGTTCTTCTTGATCTTCGATCGTTTTGTTCCTGGCATCTCTAAATAACCTCCGGCGCAAGCGAAACTATTTTCATAAAGTTCTTGTCCCGCAGCTCACGCGCCACCGGACCGAACACGCGCGTGCCGATTGGCGTCCCATCTTCTTTAATCAACACCGCAGCGTTTTGATCGAACCTGACGTAAGTACCATCCGCGCGTCGTACTTCTTTGCGCGTGCGAACAATCACAGCGTCCTGCACGGTACCTTTCTTGATCGTCCCATCAGGTGAGGCCTCTTTCACAGTAACCTTGATGCGATCACCAAGGCTCGCAATCTTGCCGGTTGATCCGCCAATCGGCATGATCATTTCGACGCGCCTCGCTCCTGAGTTGTCGGCAACCTCCAGAGAGGTTTGCATCTGAATCACTGTCGTTACCTCCGGTTTCGGCCGTCTTTGCTCTTAGAAATTCTAAGGCCCAAAGATCGGCTTTCCTTACTTCGCAGCTTTCTGAACAATCTCAACTACGCGCCAACGCTTCCGAGCTGAAAGTGGCCGCGTCTCGACAATACGAACTTTATCGCCCACCGTTGCTCCCAACTCATCATGGGCCATGAACCGCGAGGTTCGTCGAACATATCGTCGGTACTTCCGATGTCGCACAAGGCGGTCAACGCGAACTACTACCGTCTTCTGCATCTTGTCTGAGGAGACAGTGCCTACTTTTTGTGATCGATGCGCGCGGCTGGTTTCCTTTGCCGCTTCGGTTGCTTCACCGATGTTTGCCTGATTTTCTGCCATGCTTCTTCACTTTCGCGTGCCTGTGTGGCGACGCTGCTACTACTAGCTTTTTGCCTGGGGTTGACGCTCGCGAGCAATTGTTTCAATCCGCGCCAATGATTTCTTTTCCTGACGAATACGCTTCACTGCGTCGACTTCGCCAAGGGCCAATTTGAAGTTGAGTCGGAACAAGGACTCACGCAGTCGTGCTGCTTCACTCCGCAGTTCGTCCTCGCCCATATCACGATACTTGTCGAGTTCTTCTCGCTTCTTCATTACTAAATCGCGCCTCCTTCTTGATCAGCGCGCGTCACAAATCTTGTCTTGATGGGAAGCTTCTGCGCGGCCAGACGCATCGCGTCGCGGGCGGTCTTCTCATCAACTCCTTCAATCTCGTACAGAATGCGCCCAGGTTTCACGACAGCGACCCAGTACTCCGGCGCACCTTTTCCTTTGCCCATACGAGTTTCAGCTGGCTTCTTCGTAACCGGTTTGTCTGGAAACATTCGAATCCAGATCTTTCCGCCACGCTTAATGTGTCGCGTCATCGCAATACGCGCGGCCTCGATCTGACGGTCCGTTATCCACGCGGGTTCCAGGCACTTCAAGCCATACTCACCAAAGCTGATCTCGCTGCCACGAGTCGCAACGCCAGTCATGCGTCCACGCATCTGCTTTCGGTGCTTAACTTTCTTCGGCATCAACATAGCTATTCATCTCTGATTACTGATTTCTGATTGCTGATTTTGAACAGGTCTGTAAATCGGCAATCAGCAATCGACAATCAGCAATCTCCTATTGGTTTTCTCCGCGTGGTTTACGTCCGTCAGAGCCGGTGGCTCCTTCACGCTCACGTCTCGTTCGTGGTCGTCGCTCACGCTCACCGACGCGCGTCTCATTGATCGGATCAGACCCGGTTCCTCGCGCCATCGCTGCCTTCGGATCGAGAATCTCGCCCCGGTAAATCCAAACCTTGACACCAATCTGTCCGAATGTGGTCTGGGCTTCCGCAAGGCCGTAATCAATATCAGCGCGTAACGTGTGCAATGGGAGCTGACCTTGCAAGTGCCACTCACTCCGCGCGATTTCGGCGCCATTCAAACGGCCGCTGACCTTCACCTTGATTCCCTGGGCACCAAAGCGCAGCGATTCCTCAACGGCTTTGCGCATCGCACGACGGAAGGCAATTCGCTTCTCGAGTTGTGCAGCAATCTTCTCTGCCTGAAGTTGCGCGTTCAGTTCAGGCTTGTGGATCTCCTGAATTGATACCAACACTTCACGACCTGTCTTCGACGATAGATCACTTTTCAGCTTATCAATCTCGGCACCTTTACGACCGATGATGATTCCAGGTCGCGAGGTGTAGATGATGATCTTTAGTCTGTTGGCAGCACGTTCAATATCAACATGCGAAACGCCGGCACCCGCAAATCTTTGTTTCAGGTCACGCTTCAACTTCAAATCTTCGAGTAGGAACTCGCCGAACTGCTTCTTGGCAAACCAATGCGAGTGCCAGTCTTTGTTGTAGCCTAACCGAAAACCGTATGGATGAACTTTTTGACCCACAATCTTCTCCGTTTGAGATCTGAGATCTGTAATCT
>PSRF01000096.1 GCA_003175865.1 Blastocatellia bacterium | reverse complement strand
GCTTCAAACCGCACCTATTATGCTTTCTCTAATTTCGTGGTAGCATCCACTCGCTCTACCAAACACGGTGCGGTGTGTAATTGCTCGTACCCTTTCTTACTCGGAGGAGTTCACCGCTTTTGCGCTTTGCTTCCTGCTCAAGCGGTCTGCCTGCTTATCTTCGTTTCCTGCTGATGAGCATGACCTGCGTCATTGCTTGTCAGCTTTCACTTGCCCAGCAGACAAATCCGGTCGATCGGAAAGTTACTAACCCGATGACCGACACTCCGAACGTCAATCCTTTAAATACCGATCAACCTGTACCGAACCGACCAACTCGTCGAACGACTGTGCAAGCAGTCCCGACGGATCAAATAACTGTCGACGCAACAAAACAAACAGTCAGTGGACCTGAAAACGCACGCGTCGCTGTTTATGAAGGCAACGTGGACGTTCGAATCGGCACATACCGTCTGCAGGCAGACAAGGTCACAGTTTACGAAGTAGAGAACAAAGTGATCGCCGAAGGTAGTGTTGTTTTTGACCAGGCCGATCAGCAACGCATCACAGGTTCAAAAGCAGAGTGGAACTACAAAAACAAAACGGGCTACTTCCTTGAGTCCACTGGCTACACAAACCAAACGCAGGATGGCACGCGCATCTACTTCACCGCGGATCGCGTCGAAAAGATAAGTCTCGACACAATCGTTGTCGAGAATGTGCAAGCCACTGCCTGTGATCAAGATGTGCCGAAGTGGAGCTTTCGTGCGAAGCGAGCAAAAATCAAAACTGGCGATCGCATCCGCATCTATTCGCCCAACCTCAGGGTCAAGAAAATCCCGGTCATTTACATGCCATATGCGTCGATATCCTTGAAACATCGGGATCGTGCGTCCGGGTTTTTAACGCCTACTTTTGGTGGCTCCGGCGCCAAAGGCTTTCGTCTTTCGACTGCGTACTATCAGACGCTTGGTCGGTCTGCTGACTTCACATTTCGCAACGACATTTACACCGCACGTGGTTTCGGAATCGGTGGCGATTTGCGCACACGTGCTAATTCGCGTTCGTTCTTGAATGTTGGGTTTTACGCGGTGAAGGATCGAGTGTTTGGTCCAAAGGCGGACGCTGAACATCCAAACCAGGGTGGTTCAAGTTTTTATGTTGATGGCGTCCATTATTTCAAAAATGGATTCACAGCCGCGGCCGATGTCAACATCACTTCGAACCTCGCGTTTCGCCAGGTATTTTCTGACAACATTCAACAAGCAATTTCTCCTGAAGAAACTTCGCAAGTATTTGTAAACAAGAACCACAACGCATTCAGTTTTAATTTCCTGGCACGAAGCCAGGTTTCTTCGTTGCCTACCGCACGCATTCGTATTCGTGAGCTCCCAAGCGTTTCCATAGACAAGCGTCCGTCACCGTTGAGTTTTTTGAAAGATTTTCCTCTTTACTTTTCATTCGAAGGTTCTGCTGAGGGCGTCAGTCGCAAAGAGACAGTTGAAGATTCGTCAACGTTCAGAACGGAAGTGTTGGGCTCACCGGTAATAACTCCCTCGATTGTGCAGCGACTCGACTTTCATCCGAGACTCGAGTTGCCACTGAACTTCGCCGGCTGGTCACTTACAGCAACAGGCGCAGGACGAGTGACCTTCTATTCCAATTCACTCAATCCCGATACTCGCGACGTGTTGTCGCAAAATCTAACGAGGACCTACAGCGAGTTTGAGCTTGATGTTCGACCACCGGCGCTCGCGAAGGATTACAAACGTGGTAAAGGCGCTTTCTTTTTCCGTCACCTGATTGAACCTTACGTCATCTATCGCAAGATATCGGGAATTAATGATTACAACCGAACCATCTTGTTCGACTACATCGACGCAGTTGCTGATACAAATGAATTCGAGTTTGGAGTTGCAAACCGCTTCTTCACCCGACGGTCGACTGAAAATGTCAGCAGTGCCGCGGCGCGACTCATGCGCACGGGCGAGAGCTCGCCAGTGTCGAGCCAACCTTACGAGGCACTGACGATCACGGTTCGTGGCAAATACTTTTTCGATCCTGAATTCGGCGGCGCACTTCAGCCCGGACGACGTAATCAGTTTTATCCCATCAACACGCTCTCGGGTTTCACTTTCGGTGGCGTGCCGCGACGATTTTCACCGTTGAATGTCGACACCCGCTATCGTCCAAGACGCGACATCTTTCTAGACTTCCGTACAGACATTGACACACGCGGCGGCGGACTGCGTGCGATCTCCACAACATTCGGTCTCAATCGTTCGTTGATTCAGGTGTTTCAAAGTTTTTACTACACGCGGGCAATCGCACTGGTTCCGGCGTTGGCAAAGTTTGCCGACTCCAGGGGTCTTGAGCCGGGTACGGTGCGTGGATCCCAGTGGAGTCCGTCCGTATTTCTTGGTAATCGTGAGCGAGGATTATTCGGCGGCGCCTCATTCTTCTTCGATTTTCAAAAGCGACCAGGCCGGGAAAATCACTCGCTGATTAGTTCGACTGTGACAATTGGCCACAGTTGGGACTGCTGCGCAATCACTGCACAGTTCTCTAGTTTTAACGTAGGTCTAAGAAAAGAAAATCGAGTTGTCTTTAGCTTTCGTCTAAATGGCATCGGAACGTTCGGCACCGAGCAAATTGGCCAACATATGCGTTAAAGACGTACTTTGAGCTTGGTACTTTGTGCCTGGTCTCTTGAGTGCATCGGATGCCGACAAGCGACGCAACAAATCACGAAACGCAAAGTACAATGCACAGCGTAAGCAACGCATTTCCCTCAGGCTTCATCATTGACACGTGCGAAGTGCCATCTTAGATTGAGTTACGGCCCAACGGCCGATTTGATACGAACCCCAACCTCCCAGCTCGGAGTTTCTGAGAGCTTAGTCATCGCGGATTCTTAACAGGCCCGTGAACCACCACTGTGGTTACCTTTAAGACTGAACCTCGCGAAAGAACTGAATCGTCACCTACTCAGAGTGCAATTTCAGCTGCATTTTTCAAGCAATCAATACAGCAGTGTAATGCCTGCCTGTCGGAGAATGACTCATGAAAAAGCGAAACAAACAAAAGCGAAACACCGGCAAACGACATCGTTGGCCTTTGTTAATTGGACTGGCAATCGTGGTTCTCGCGGTAGCGGCAATCACGGTTATTTCACGTCAATCGACCGCGGCTCCAAAAGCCAAAGCGCTTGCTTCAGCAGTGCAAGCTGTTAACAACAAGAGGTATGTCACAGTGAAAGTCGGAGGTCGTGACGTTCAAGTTGATTCTCAAACTGGACAAATCAGACCGCTCACACCTGAAGAAGCTCAGCAGCTAGCTGATGGTTTGAAAAAGCTGCTCAACAAATCGACTGACGGACTAGTACAGGAACACCGCCCGGACGGTTCAGTATCGATGGATCTTCAGGGACGGTTTCAGAACGTCGTTGTTGCCCGAACCGAAGCTGATGGAACGGTTACGCAGTCGTGCGTTGATGAGCCTGAACAAGCCGCGAAGTTTTTTGGAATCGATCCAGCGTTGATGGGTGTCGAACCAAAAGCAAACTCGTCGTCGCCACAGATTCAAAGGACTCCTGCCAAAAGGTCTCTTCAGTGAGTTATTGATCAATGAAAAAGTTCCCTCTGCTTCTCTTCTTGCTCCTGTTCGCTTGCGGCTCGCGAGCGATCGCTTCGGTGACCATTCAAATTCAAAACGTCGACCCTGCCGGGTCGGGGTTCAACGATCCCACAGCCGTATCTCCCGTCGGTGGTAACAGTGGTCAAACACTCGGTGACCAAAGATTGATTGCTTTCCAGTTTGCGGCAAACGTTTGGGGCGCCACACTGAACAGCAATGTTCCAATCGTCATCCGGGCCCAATGGGATCTCACTGGACCAGGTACCTGCACGCCAACTGCAGGAACGCTGGGTTCCGCGGGTACGAATGGCATTCAAATGAATTTTGCGAATGCTCCTTTTCAGAACACCTGGTATAGCACGGCACTAGCGAATGCCCTTTCCGGATCAGATCAAAACGGCAGCGCAGCCGAGATCAATGCGCACTTTAATCCAAACCTCGGTACACCAGGTTGCCTGACCTCAAGTCCCTGGTATATGGGATTGGACGGTAATCACGGTGGTGGTGTCGATCTGGTAGCAGTGTTGTTGCATGAGTTTAGTCACGGGCTGGGCTTTCAAACTTTCACCAGTGCATCCAGTGGTAACTTCAACGGTGGATCTCCCAGCATCTTCGACAAGTTTTTGTTTGATAACACTACCAACAAGACTTGGGAGCAGATGACAAGTTCAGAGCGCGTTGCGTCCGCGATTAACACAGGACACCTAACGTGGAATGGATCCCACGTTGTTGCGGATGTTCCAAACGTACTTGGCACGCCGCGACTGCGCATCAATTCGCCGGGCGCTATTGCTGGAAATTATCAAGTTGGTATCGCTGACTTTGGGCCGAGCGTTACTTCACCAGGTGTTACCGCGAACGTGGTAAGAGCACTCGATCCTGCTGACGGATCTGGGCCAACCACGACAGATGGTTGCTCTGCGTTTACTAATGCCGGAGCCGTTTCGGGAAATATAGCATTCATCGATCGCGGTACGTGTATGTTTACAGTCAAGGTCAAGAATGCGCAGAACGCTGGTGCGATTGGAGTGATAATTGGCAACGTGGCGTCGAGTCCAAATCCGGATACCGCGCCGGAATTGGGGGGAACTGATGCCACGATCACAATCCCGGCTGTGGGCATCGCAGTTACGGATGCCAATTCAATTCGTGCCCAGCTTGGCGGTACTGTGAATGGCGCGATCCTTTTGGACCACTCTGTATTTTCCGGCGCAGATTCCGCAAATCGCGGATTAATGTACGCCCCGAATCCGCTCGAATCAGGCTCATCAGTTTCTCACTTCGATACATCGATGTTTCCAAATCAACTGATGGAACCAAACAACAGTGCAGACTTAACGCACTTAGTTGACGTGCCGCAGGATCTAGTTACAGACGTAATGCGTGACATCGGATGGTCCACAGGAGCAACTGGCTCAACGATTCAGTTCTCTGCATCCACTTACAACGTCAACGAAGGTGCAGGCGATCTGACGGTGACAGTAACGCGCAGCGGCGACACGTC
>PSRF01000363.1 GCA_003175865.1 Blastocatellia bacterium | reverse complement strand
CCTTCGTGGTAACGAAGATTTCGTCCTAACGAAGCGGCGTCAGGCCGCCGCACGCCGAGGAGGTTTGTACCCTAAGTGCAATTGACCCACGGAGGTGGTAGTCTATCTTCAAAACAAAACAGTCGAAACTCAGATCTCCTTTTTCAATGAAGTGTGAGGTTAAGCAAGTTTGAGCCAGCAAACAAAAGCCGATCTTTCTGAATTAATTGCCGAAGAATTTGGGGCGAATGCAACATACGTACAAGGCTTGTTAGAACGCTTTCGTACCGATCCCGAATTGGTCGACGACTCGTGGCGCGCCTACTTTAGCGACCTCCTTGGCGATGGTGTTCAGCTTCAAACAAAGTCCGAAAATGGTCGCAGTGCGACTTCAGCAGACGGGGGAAGCAAGGCTGCCACAGCTATCGAAAAGAAGCCAGCACCTGTACCTGCGCCGCCCGACGGCGATGTTGAAGTTCTTCCCATTCGTGGACCCGCACTCAAGATCGTCGAGAACATGGAGACAAGTCTCTCTGTTCCGACAGCAACTTCACAGCGTCGCATCCCTGTCAAACTTCTCGATGAAAACAGGCGAATCATCAACAACTACCTCACTGAAAATGATCGAGGGAAGACTTCTTACACACACCTCATTGGCTGGGCAATCGTGCGTGCACTCGACGAGTTTCCCCAACTCAACGACATGTTCAGTGAAGACAACGGTGCACCAGTCCGTGTCAAACGGAAGCAAGTAAATCTTGGTGTTGCTGTCGACCTAACAAAGAAGGATGGCACTCGTTCGTTACTCGTTCCGAACATTAAGAACGCAAACAATCTCAGCTTCTCGCAGTTTCTCGCTGCGTATGACGACGTTGTAAGACGAGCGCGCGAAGGACACCTGCAGGTTTCAGATTTCCAGGGCACAACCGTTTCACTCACGAATCCGGGAACCCTGGGCACAGTTGCATCGACTCCACGTTTGATGGCCGGTCAGTCTTTGATTGTTGCAACTGGAGCAATTGAATACCCAGCCGAGTACCAGGCGATGGCTCCGCAAGGTTTGTCTCAACTCGGTATCAGCAAAGCGATAAACATCAGTAGCACATACGATCATCGTGTGATCCAGGGCGCAGAGTCAGGAGCGTTCCTCGCGCGCGTTCATGAGCTCCTCATCGGACAGAATCGATTCTACGATGACATTTTTTCTAACCTCGGTATTCCACATACGCCATTACGTTGGAACCTCGATCGCAATCCGTTTTTCCTACCTGGCGATCACGTTCGCGAACAGACGATTAAGGAAGCGCGCGTGATGGAGTTGATTAATGCCTATCGCGTTCGAGGGCATTTGATCGCCGACATCGATCCCTTGCATGCGATTCCGGTCCTTTACCACCCTGAGCTCGATATTGAGACCTACGGCCTGACAATTTGGGACCTCGATCGGGAGTTCGTTACTGGCGGCATCGGCGGCAAGGAGAGCGCTCCACTTCGCGAAATCCTCGACATCCTACAAAGTGTTTACTGTGGCAAGGTAGGCGTTGAATATCGTCATATCCAAAGCAAGGAAGAGAAGCTTTGGATTCGAGAACGTCTACGGCGTGAATTCGTCTCGCCTCAACCGTTACCTGTTGAGATCAGGAGACGTTTACTTTGGAAGTTGATCTCAGCGGAACAATTCGAACGTTTTCTCCACACAAAATATCTTGGGCAAAAACGATTTTCGTTGGAGGGTTGCGAAACAGTAATCCCTGTACTCGATCGACTGATCGACGGCGCTGCTGCTCGAGGTGTTGAGCATATCACGATGGGTATGGCGCATCGTGGTCGTTTGAATGTACTAGCCAATGTGATTGGAAATTTGTGCGAGCGAATCTTTGCAGCGTTCGAAGGTTCAGTGCATCCCGAGTTTCCGGCGGATGAAGGCGATGTCAAGTATCACCAGGGTGCGACGGGCGAGCGCTCGACTGAAGATGGTCGAAAGGTGTCGTTGCGTTTGTCGCCAAATCCCAGTCACCTCGAGGCCGTCGATCCAGTCGTCGAGGGGATGGTTCGTGCGACACAGGACTCCGAAATTGGCGGTCTTCAACTTACTCGCGATCAAGCGATGGATCGTGCCTTGCCCGTGCTGTTACATGGCGATGCTGCGTTTGCAGGACAGGGCATCGTGATGGAAACGCTGAACCTTGCACAGCTCAAAGGCTATCGCACAGGTGGCACAATCCACATCATCATCAACAATCAAATCGGCTTCACAACTTCACCTGAAGCTGGCCGCTCGACTATTTATTCGACCGACGTTGCGCGGATGACGCAGTTGCCGATATTTCACATCAATGGCGACGATCCGGAAGCTGCCTATCGCGTGGTCCAAATCGCACTGGACTATCGGCAGGAGTTCAACAAAGACGTGGTGCTAGATCTAATTGGTTTCCGCCGGTTAGGTCACAACGAAACTGACGAGCCGAGTTACACGCAGCCGTTGATGTACGCTCGAGTGAAGGCGCATCCGGGTGTGCGCACGCTTTATTCGAAGCGACTTATCAAGGAAGGCGTGATCACCGAAGAAGAGCTCAACGCGATGATCGATGAGCGCGTCCTACGTTATGAGACCGCGCTCGAGAATGCAAAACGGAAGGTTGCCGAAGAGCCAGTCCACCCAGCGGCAGAAGTAGTCGAACTGGATGGTTCAGCGATTGTGCCAACAGGTGTTGATGCTGAGATAGTGAAGAACGTCGCACACAAGATCGCAGTTGTCCCGGAAGGGTTCAATATCAATCCAAAGATGGTGGGCCAACTTGCACGTCGCGCAAAGATGGGTGAGGGCAGCGCCCCGTTGGATTGGGCCTTCGCCGAGGCGATTGCATTCGGTTCGCTCGTTTTGGATGGCACACGTGTCCGTTTGAGCGGGCAAGACTCTGGACGTGGAACATTCAGTCAACGCCATGCAGTGATGTACGACACGCAGACTGGTAAGCCCTGGATACCTCTTGCGGAGCTTCGATCCGAAAAGAATCCTGAGGCGCGTTTCGAAGTATTCGACAGTTCGCTGTCTGAAGAAGGTGTGCTTGGATTTGAGTACGGCTATACAGTTGTGAATCAGAACGCGCTTGTTTTGTGGGAGGCGCAGTTCGGTGATTTCAGCAATGGAGCGCAGACGATCATCGATCAGTACATCGCAGCGTCTGAAGACAAGTGGAAGCAGACTTCGCGACTCGTGATGTTGTTGCCCCATGGCTACGAAGGTCAAGGACCAGAACACTCGAGCGCGCGACTCGAACGTTACTTGCAGTTATGCGCTGAGAACAATTTGCAAGTTGCCTATCCGACTACGCCAGCCCAGTACTTTCATTTGCTGAGTCGGCAAGTTAAGCCCGGGATTGAACGTCCGCTCGTAGTTATGACACCGAAGAGTTTGTTGCGTTTGCCGGCAGCAGCGTCGACGGTTGCGGAATTGACGGAGGGTGGATTCCGTCCTGTGATCGATGACACCGAGATTAGCGATGCTGCGACTGTACAGAAGATCGTTTTGTGCAGTGGCAAGTTGTACTACGATTTGAATGAAGCGCGAAAGAAGACTGACGACCGTCGAGTTGCAATTGTGCGACTCGAGCAGTTTTATCCATTCCCAGTTACTGCACTTCAAGAGATCTTCTCCAGGTACTCAAATTCGAAGGAGCTTGCGTGGGCACAGGAAGAGCCGAGGAACATGGGTGGTTGGACATTCATGGAAGAGCGACTCGAGAAACTCATCTCTGTTTGTGAGCGACCGCGTTACATTGGACGAACTGCCTCGGCAAGTCCTTCGACTGGTTCATATTCACTACACCAGAAAGAGCAAGCACAGATCGTCAGCGAGGCATTGAGCGTTTAGCCATCTGCGCGTTTTTAAGAAACAGGCTGCGACGTTTGAAATAGAAAGACACCACAGGTTTTTAGCGTCGTGTAGGTTCAAGACTACAAAAACGCCAATCGAACTCGACAGATACCACCTGCTTCAGCAGCGTGGAGTTTCAACTTCTCGCTACAACGCCGCAACATCGAACTCGACAGATACCACCTGCTTCAGCAGTGTGGAGTTTCAACTTCTCGCTACAACAGCGCGATATCGAACTCGACTGAACATCTCCCGTTAAGAAACTCGCAAGCTGTGTTGTCGTTCGCCTAACTGTGAAGTTTGGCGTACCGCTTTGTAGGAAGAAATTGAGGGCTCCACGCTGCTGAAGCAGGTGGTGTCCTTTGTCTCACCGCTTTCCGAGCGGTCCTGGTTCGCCCGTCTTGCTACACAGCAGCGGAATGCAGGCCTACTCGGCTCTGCGATATAAAGTACTTGACACTACTCTGACTTCAGGCTTATCATCCATTCCATGGACCCCATTCGACTTGTGTCACCCACGCAAGAGCAGCCACCGGCGCTTCATGAGCGGGCCATGGATAACCTCCGCTACATCCGTGAAACGATGGAGCGGGCCACTGCCTTCACTGGTATTTCGGGCTGGGGTGAGGTTGCAATCGGAATTACGGCACTGCTTGCTAGCGCGTTTGCCGCAAATCAGGGCAGCTTCAAAGGTTGGGTTTCCGTTTGGGTCGCCGAAGGCCTGGTCTCTTTATTGATCGCTGGTTGGTCCATGGACCGCAAGGCAAGAGCAGCGAAGATGCCGCTAATGTCTGGTCCGGGACGCAAGGCAGTTTTCAGTTTGTCACCACCGCTCGTAGCTGGTGCTCTTCTGACTCTTGTCCTCGGTCGGGCGCACTTAACGGATGCGATTCCCGGTCTATGGTTGCTGCTATACGGAACTGGGGTCATTACTGGTGGCATGTTTTCAGTGCCCGCGGTGCCAATCATGGGTCTATGTTTTATGGTTTTAGGTGCAGCTGCATTGTTTGCTCCGCCGGAATTTGCAAACTGGTTTATGGCGGCAGGCTTTGGTGGCTTGCACCTCGTGTTCGGAGTAATTGTCGCAAGGAGATACGGTGGCTAAGCAGTCAATAGCAAAACGAAAACAAGAAACTGAGAGCAGTCCCCGAGAGGTTCGCGGAAAAGCACAGAGTGCGGCTCCGAATCTCGATCGGTTGATTCATGAGCGTTTGCGCCTGGGTATTATCAGCGCACTGGCCGCCAACGAGTCATTGTCGTTCAGTGATCTGAAGAGTCTGATGAATACGACCGACGGCAACCTGAGTGTGCATGCACGCAAACTAGAAGAGGCCGGTTACATCGCTTGCACAAAATATTTCGAAGGTCGTCTGCCAAAAACGGAATACAAGCTTACTGCTACCGGACGTCGCGCTCTCGAGAACTATTTGAGTCACATGGAAACTTTGATCCGGCAGATGAAGGCGACTTAGACGAGGCCCTCTTTTTTTGCCTTCGCGCTTTGTGAAGCAAAGAGCTTTGAGGGATTCAGGCGACCCCTAAATATGGAAAATTTTGATGTCACCGTAATCGGAGCAGGTCTGGCTGGTCTGTATTGTGCGCGTCAACTCGCAGGAAATGGGTTGAAAGTCCTCCTTGTGGATCGCCGCCACAACCTGGCCCAAAAGATCCACACCACCGGAATTTTTGTACGAAAGACTCTCGAGGATTTCGAATTTCCGCCAAATTGTCTTGGCCCGGTTATTAACAATGTCAGTCTGTACGCACCTTCCGGTCGCGCCATCCACTTAAGATCGGACCATGACGAATTCCGGATTGGTCGAATGGGCCACCTTTATCAGCACTATCTAACCGATTGCCTGGACTTGGGCGTTTGCTGGAGGCCTGCCACGACTTATCAGGACTTTAATGTTCAAACCGCGACACTGCGACTGAGTGATGGCTTAGTAAGAACGCGCTACTTGATCGGCGCTGACGGCTCGTGCTCACGTGTTGCAGTCGAT
>PSRF01000322.1 GCA_003175865.1 Blastocatellia bacterium | reverse complement strand
AAGTGATTAGTGAGGGAACTGAGCCGATCGGTGCGGGCGCTGAACTTCCGGATCAACTTCACGGAAAGCGATTTCTGCTGTATCTCGGTCGCCGGGAGGCGGTGAAGAATATCGACATGTTGTTGCGTGCTTTTCGCGCATTCAGACAAACCTCGAACTCGCCGCTGGACCTTGTACTGGCTGGCCCCGGCACCGAATCGCTTTCCGAAGCCAACGTGATTGACCTTGAACTTATCAGTGATGAACTTAAAGCCTCACTTTTGCGACTGGCAACTGCGGTCGTGCAGCCGAGCACGAACGAGAGTTTTTCACGCACGATGATGGAGGCATGGTCTGTTGGTCGTCCCGTTGTTGTTAACGCAAATTGTCTGGCGACTGCCAAAGCTGTCAGTCGGTCGGGCGGCGGCTGGTCCGCGGCAACTGAAGCTGAATGGGTGGCGGCGTTCCATGAAATCGAAAACACATCTTCGAGTGAGTTGGCGCGGCTCGGCGAGCTTGGACGTCTTTATGCGGACGAGCACGCGGATTGGGACAAGATAATTTCGCGCTACGAAAAACTGTTTGATCTGAATCAAACCGAGTCACAAACCAAGGTTCGAAGAACGAATCTCGCTGCGATCCATCAACTGCTTCCCGATATGGTTTATGGCGACGCGATCTCGAACCAGGCGCTCGCAATTCGGGAACGCTTGAGAGCTAACGGTTATGAGTCGGAGATTTTTGCGAAACGTTGTGAGGATCGGATGAGAGCGAGCGCGTTACTGTCCGATGAAACACAACCCGAACCTGAAGCAGCATTGTTGTATCACCACTCAATCGGTTCAGAACTAACCAGTCTGGCAGTGAATCATCAGGGGCCAAAGTGTCTCATCTATCACAACATCACACCAGCTCAGTACTTCGCACCGTACCGTCCTGGGTTCGCTTGGATGTTGGACACAGGACGAAAGAGTTTGAAACGACTCGCACCGTATTTTGAGGTGTCGGTCGGTGATTCGGCCTATAACGCCCGTGAACTCGCTGCTCACGGTTTCAATAATCCGGGCGTGTTACCAATAGTCATCGATCCGCATCGGTGGAACATGATTCCCGATCAAAACCAGATGCGATGTGGGCAGGACGGACGAACGAATATTCTCTTCACGGGTCGCATTGCCCCGAACAAAAAGCAGGATCGACTGGTGGAAGCGTTCAGTCATTTTCAAGAACTCCTGCCGGAGTCGCGCCTGATAATTGTTGGTGAAGGACGGCTATCAGATCCGTTTTTCCACCATCTGCTAGGAACAATAAAACGATTCAATTTAGAATCCGCGGTGGAAGTAACAGGTGTTGTTGAGGAGGAAACTCTCCTCGCCTACTATCGTACGTCCCATTTATATTGGTCGTTCAGCGAGCATGAAGGCTTTGGGGCGCCACTGGTTGAGGCGATGTGGTTTGATATCCCTGTTTGTGCTCTCGAAGTAACGGCGGTAAGCGAAACAGTGGGTCAGGCCGGTGTGCTGTTTGAACTAGATGAAGATGTTTCAACTGTTGCCCGGCGCGCGTATCGTTTAGTGACTGACGAAGAGTTTCGTCAGTCGATAATTGATAAACAACGATTGCGTAGAGCGGACTTCACACCGGATTCCGTTTGGCCAATACTTGCAGGACTGGTCGATCGGCTCGCAACTAAGCCAATCATAAGTGCGGTAGCTTAAACAAGAGATTTCGCATTGGGTATCACAACCGACATTGCTGAACAACTGACCACTAAACCGCAAAGCGGTGTTGCGAGCGGCGGTAATGGCCCAGATTTACCGGTGCTCGCCGTTGTTGTGCCCTGTCTGAATGAGGAATTATTAGTTGCACAAACTGCGCAGCGGCTGATCGATTTCATGCAAACACTGGTTGATGCAACACGGATTGATGACAACAGTTTCGTTTATTTCGTTGATGATGGCAGTAGTGATTCGACCTGGAAGATCATTGAAGATTTGAACCGGCGAAATCGACGAGTGAAGGGTTTGAAACTCGCGCGCAATGTCGGGACCCAAAACGCATTGTTGGCCGGGTTGTTAGGAGTCAAAGATCGGGTCGACTGTGTTGTCACCATCGATGCCGATCTACAGCAGGACGAACAAGTCATTGAAACATTTCTTGAAAAATATCGGCAGGGCGTTCACATCGTCTATGGTGTCAGGCGACGCAATGACGCGGCATGGTTGAAAAGATTCACGTCATGGTTCTTCTACAACATGTTGGAGTTAATGGGCGCGCGAATCATCAAGCATCACTCCGAGTATCGCCTGGTCTCGCGGAAAGCACTTGAGGCGATCGCGCAATATCCTGAATACAACCTATTTCTGCGCGGTATCTTTGTTGATATCGGTTATCGCTCAGAATCCGTTGCTTTTGATGTCAGACGTCGAAGCGCCGGCCGATCGAAACATGGTTTGCGAAAACTTGCGTCGCTTGCTTTTGACGGAATTACTTCATTTAGTGTTGTGCCGCTACGTATTGTTACAGGATTTGGTTTGTTGATCTTCCTCTTTAGCGGCATCATGACGCTCTTTTATTTGTACGAAAAATTTATGGGCCGCACACCGCCAGGTTGGGCCGGGACCGTAATCCCAATCTATTTCTTGGGAGGAGTGCAGATTATGTTTCTCGGCCTGGTAGGTGAATATATCGGCAAAATCTACAAAGAGGTAAAAGCGCGACCCCGGTTTATTAAAGACGAAGAACTCTTCTGATTATTATCGGGTACGGCGACTTTGCACAAAAAGACTTTAAGATTGAAAACAGCAAGTGGTTAGGGAACCCGGAGCGGTAGCGACGGGGATGCGGCCACACAACTTTCCTTTAGGTATTTCAGCAAATCTGATTTTGAAGATTGAATCTAGCATCCGGTCGCTACCGCTCTGGGGTTCCCTGCTCCCTACGCTCTTGCCCAGTCAGTCAAAAACAGGATGACAACTGAAGATGACTATCAATTGCTATATGAGCAAGACTCACTGTTGAAAATTGGCAATCGGCCATCTCATGACTTCCAACCTCTGTCTCGTCTGTCATCACAACGCGTCCAAAACACTCTATCCTGGCATTCTCAAGTGTACTGAGTGTGGATACGTGTATGCGGACATGACACTAACCGATGAGGAGTTGTTCGCACTTTATAACGAAGCGTTTTTCACGGGAGCTGAGTTTGACGACTATGCAGGTGATGAAGTTTTCTTTCGAAAGAACTTTCGACTCAGGATTAGAGAACTGAAGAAGTTTATCGACCCAGCTCGTCACAAAGATTTACTTGAAATTGGTAGCGCGTATGGCTTTTTCCTTGACGAAGTGCGCAGCGAATTTGATTCGGTGCAGGGAATTGACATCACGGAAGCCGGTGTACGACATGCGCGTGAGCAGTTTCACTTAGATGTCGTGGAGGGCGACTTTCTGTCTCATGACTATGGCGCACAAAAGTTTGATGTCGTTTGCCTGTGGGACACGATTGAACATGTGCGATCGCCTCACTTGTACGTTGAAAAGATCGCCCACCACACAGAACCCGGCGCGCTCTTGGCAATTACGACCGCCGACATTGACAGTGTGAATGGCCGAGTTCGCGGGCGTCGTTGGCGTATGATTCATCCGCCGACTCATCTGCACTATTTCTCGAGAGAGACCTTAACGCGTTTGCTCGAGTCGTATGGATTCGAGGTAGTCTACAATCACTACTGCGGGTTCTATCGAAGTATCGGTCAGATGGCGTACAACGTCTTGGTTCTCCGGCAACAAAAGCCGCGATTGTTTCGAGTGATTCAAAAAGCGGGCATTGAGAAACTTGGATTGTATCTGAATTTATACGACATCATGTTTGTGATCGCGCGCCGACTATGATGTTCAGAACTCGTGATTTGATAGCACCGTTGAAGGTCGTGGCCCTTTACTCGGCGCTGTATCTGCTTTTTTTCTCACCCGTTCTCTTTTCCAATCACATACTCGCTCCGGGCGACGGAATCATCTACTTCGCTCCAAACTTCGCTTCCACTCGTGTCTTCTGGGAACAGTTGATCTGGGGTGGTTATCCGTCAATAGCTGATGCTCAGCTGATGCTTTGGTATCCGCCAGCAATGTTGTTTTCAGCACTGGGAACGTTTGGTTATCAGCCGTTCATCCTGCTTGCGTATGTCATGTCAAGTAGCTTCATGTTCGGTTTTGTTTTTTCGCTGACACAGTCGCGCATTGCTGCGGCGTTGAGCGGATGCACATTCGGATTGAGCGGTTTCATGATCGCTCACGTAGGCCACGCATCAATGATCCATTCCGCGGCGTGGCTGCCACTGACGATCTGGTCATTGCGAATGTTGTCGCGAAACGTCAGCCAGCGTTGGTGGTTTGTTGTTGCTGTCTTTTCAGTCACAGCAAGTGCTCTCGCCGGACACCCGCAGATCTTTGCGTATGCGATGTGCCTGTCTGGCGCGTTCGCGATTGTGGAGGGCGTGTTCACCAGGACAAACCCCGCGCGTTATTTTTTTATCGTTGTGGCTGTGTTTGTGCTTGGAGTTGGACTCGCCAGCATTCAACTCTGGCCAACGAAAGAACTCGCTGGACTTAGCTGGCGAGCGTCTCTCAATTTTAAGGAGTTCGTTGCTTACCAGTTACCGCTCCGTCAACTTCCAATTCTTCTGTTCCCTTACCTCTACGGTGGGTCGCCAGGCTCTTTTTACAAGTTGTCATACTTTGGAGCTTGGCCGTCGAGCTCTGATGGCTGGGGTGCAGGCGAACTTAGTGGCTATGCGGGACTGTTGACGCTAGTTCTCGCAATAGTTGGTGTCATATCAGGTTGGCGTAAAAGAGATGTGTGGTTTTGGTTAACTGCCGCGGCGGTCGCGCTACTGTTAACGCTGGGTGAATCGACACCCTTTGCCACAGTTATTTACCACTTGCCCGTTCTCAACAAATTCCGTGTCCCGGCTCGCCATTTTCTGGAACTTACTTTTTCACTGAGTGTCATGGCTGGTTTTGGAGTTGCCGCTTTACAACGTCAAGAACTCAGTCAGCGCGCACTCCGTTCTCTTCTCATTTGTTCCGCAGCAGGAATTCTTCTTTCTTTGATTTCGCTCGGCCTGTTTGCAGCCAAGATTAACGAACTGGCAATTCAACGGTTGGGGCAAACGATCACGCTCACGCCATGGCACAACCCGGCGATTGCAGTCCCGATTATTCTATTCCTGTTCGTTTGTTGGGCATTATGGTTTTGGTCGTGTGCTCCACGATCAGCGCTGCGCACCGCAGTTCTTTTTGCCGCGCTCATTGTGGATCTCGGCAGCTTTGGTTGGTTTTACGAATGGCATTATCGATCACCCTACAAAGCGTTCTTGCTGGAACCGATCTCAGCTGAGAAATATCGAACTGACGTTGTAGCGTCTCAACAGAGAGTGCTGCCTATCCGCGGCGGAACCGGTCGAGTAAATGAAGTGCTGCCGAACCTATCGAAGCTCTGGCAAGTACCTAGCGCAAGTGGTTATGGTCCATTCATTCTGAGTCGCGTTAGCCGGCTTTTAACGATGCCACCACATGGCACGGTGGATGAATCGTGGCGGAATCCGGCCAACCAGGCGCTGAATCTGATGGCGGTCCGTTATGTTATCGTGCCGCCGGATCAAACAGGACCACCGCAGTTGACCGATCAACAAGGCATCAATTGGGCCGCCAATGATCTCGCAGTTGATCTCGGCCCTGGTTGTAACGCAAAGAATCCCTCCAACTACCAATTGAGTCTTTCGCAACCGATGCGTGCGACATCAGTCGCAATCGTTGGTGCACTTGCCTGTTCAGTCCAGATACCCAACGGTGACGAAGTCTTGCGTCTAACGATTAGCGATCAGAGCGGAGCATCAGAATCATATTCCTTACAGGCAGGTCGCGACTTTAGTGAATGGGCGTTTGACTGCAGCGGAGTTACGCCAACGATGCAGCACGGACGTGCGCAAGTGTTTCATAGTTACCAAACACAGCGCGGAGGCGTGAATTGTGAGGCACACGACTACGTTGCGCACATTCAACTTAATCATGCAGTCGATATCAAACAACTCGCATTGAATTGGACCGGGGCGTCTGGAACGTTTGCTCTAAAGAAGATCACAGCTATCGACGAGAAAGGTTCCGTGCCATTGGCCGCGGCTGCTGGAGCCTTAACCGATACGACGCGTTGGCGTCAGGTTGGTCAAATCGACTCGACGAACAGCGGTTACGGTCCTGAAGTTACTGCAATGGATCAAGGCCTCGGAGTGGTCTTTGAAAATCTTCACGCCCTGCCACGAGCTTGGCTTGTTTCACAAGTCGAACACTTGTCGGCCGAAGATGTTTTCAATGCCGTGCGCTCTTCACGTTTACCGGATGGACGCGTCTTCGACGCTTCCAGAACCGCTCTCGTTGAAAAGAATCTGACGTTGACAAGTAAGACTGACTCGACTGGGACAGCGAGTGTTGCAACTTTGAATGCAAGTTCAATGGAAGTGAAGACGTCTTCAGCAACCGAAGCGTTTCTGGTTACGAGCGATGTGTTGTATCCGGGTTGGACCGCAACGGTTGATGGCAAAGTGGTCGAACTTTACCAAACGGATTACACGTTGAGGGGTGTAGCGGTGCCCGCAGGTGATCATGTGGTGCGGTTTGAGTTTCACCCACGAAGTTTCTATCAAGGTGGAGTCGTGAGTTTGATTGCAGCGCTGTTACTCGCTGCCTTCACCTTCGGCATCGAACTGGCCCTTTAGTAGGTACTTTGTAGAAATGATTCAAGCTCTTCTGTCGGACCGTGTTCGTCTCATGCGCTTCCTTTCATCGAAACTGGTTTTGATTCTTAACACAGCGCACGAGACGTACGCGGTCCGACAGAAGAGCTTGAATCATTTCGGCGAGGTAGCTACTGAATGGCGAGGTTTTATTTTGAGGCGATGGTAAATGGCCAAGGCGAGCACAAGCAATAAAGTGAGAATTGAAATAATCGCGCCGTTGCGAGCAGCTGGGGCCGTGTAGCGCATCTCGACCACATGCTTTCCAGCCGGCAACGCAACCCCGCGCAATAGAAAATCAGTCAACAGAATTCTTTGCTTACTTCCATCGACTGTTGCCTCCCAGCCAGGATAGAAGATCTCGCTTACAACCAACACCGTAGCTGTTGATGCAGTAGTCTCGAGACGAAGGTAATTGGCTTCATAGTTTGTAAGGCGGACCGCTGCATCTCGTGCGTCCCCTCCAGTGAGACGCGGTAACTCTTCAGGTGAAACCTCGAATAATGCCGTTCGGGAGGGATCAAAGTCTTTCTCGCCACGAATCCGTCGCAAGGCTTCTTCACCATCGACGGCTTCGGCCTGCGTAACCAACCACGCACGCGGTTGCGCTCGATTGTTGCGCAGCATCAACAACTCGTTAGGTAACGCTTTGATGGTCCATCGCTGCGGATTCTGCTGCACTGTTAGCATCAATCGTGACAACGGACGTGATTCGCCGGTTGTAGAGTTGAGTAACGAAGCCGCCCAAAGCGCAACAGTCGAATGAGAAGTCAGGTTCTGCATCTCGACACGCGCTATGTCTGAAATACTACCCAGGTTTATCCGCGCGATATACCGGTAGGACTTATAACTATTTGTTAGATCACCCGCTTGTCGATCAAAGACATTGGCGAGTTGGTGCTTCACAGTCGCGCGAACATCAGGTCGTTCATGGGCCCACTCTCCGGTGTCGATTCCCGCGCGTAGCATTTTTTCAATCACGTTGCCTTCCCTCGTCAATGAACGAATGCTCGCGACAGCGGTGCCTTGTTCTACATCAGCCGAGTTAGCCATTGATGTCACCAGCAAGAGCGTGTCGGCTTTGAAGTTCGTGAGACCGATGAGTTTGGTTGCGACAGGCTGGAGTTCCAGTCCACTTTCATTGAGTGCAAACTTCACGCCTTCAAACTCAGGCAAAGGCTTGGGCGACGACCGAAGATTTTCGAATGTTGTAACTGATGTTGCGTTGAGAATGTCAAGCACATGTGAATTGTCGCTGAAGATCGTATCTGGACCAGGGTAACCAGGCAGCGCATTGACGGAGTCGAGACCAACGTCTCCGAGTGCACGACTATAACGCTCAAGCATCAGTGGTTCGTAGCCTGCTACATTTTCCAGTCGATAGAGCGCAGTAAGGTCTGGAGAATTAACGCGTGCAGACGCTGCGGTATCGTCGCAAAACAGATCGAATCGTGTGAATATTCGATTGTGATCGTTGACCTGATCTAACGCTTGGGTCAGCGGCGCCGCGGATTTAACACGTTCGGGAGTTTTGGCGAGATTACTCCACCAGTTGCGCATGAGTATGTAGGGTTCGGTCAGGCAAGTCATTACTACGACTGCAAACAGCAATGTCCCTCGCAGAACCTGCTGTTTCAAATTCAGAACTGAAACGACGCAGACAAGAACTAGAACAAACCAGATGAGTTTCCATGCGAGGTAAGTCTTGACACTCAGTCCGCTGTACCACGTGCCAACAGAATCAACACCCGCCATCGTTTGAGCGTTTGTTGTTGCACGCAACCAGACATAACCCACACCAATGGTAAGCATGAAAAGGACAGCTGGAATCACTGCTCCCCACGTCTTTGTGTGGTTCTTGCTCCCTACGAACTTGAGTCTCACAGAATCCCAACCGAAGGCGGCCAGGATGCTCAGTGCAAATGTCCATTCGAAAGCATGACGAGAAGGGACACGAAATTTGTTGAGGACGGGAACGTAAAAGACAAGACGCGCGAACGGCGTATAGGAGCCCAGGATTAGTACGCCTGAAACAACTGCCACCAAACCCCAGAATCTTAAATGCAGCACGTCGATAGGATTGTCACCGCGCCATGCAATAACAACGGCAAAGACTGCCAGCACGAAAACAAGGGGCGAAACAAAAAGGGTGACGTCGGCAAAGCGATCGGTGTAAAGCGGCGCAAGCAACGACTTGATGGCAACTGCCGGCGAGAACGATCCATCACCAAATGCGACGTATGTCAGTGAACTTCGAATGCTCCTTCGCACTGCACGCATCGTTTCGAAAATCTGGAATGCCGCGATGCCCGAGGCCAATAGAGTTGCCACTGCAATTACGAACAAGGGTCGCGCCCTTTCAATAGCGTTTCCCCGGCAACACCCGAGAACCATAGTCCATGCAGCGTATGCAAAAGCGACGACGACGATGAACACTGTAGACTGAGCAAATCCATTCAAAACCGACATCGCAAGTACAGCCGTAGCTGCGAGCGCACACGGCAAAAATCGCTTCGTTCGAACACGATCAATCGTTACCAGGAGCAACGGCAACCACATGAAACCGTTACCAACTAGACCAACCACACCGAGCAGGTTTGTCATCGCGCCCCCGTAACCAAAGGACAATCCGGCGAGCAAAGATGCTAGTTTGCTGCGACCAATCGAGCGTGCATACGCGTACGTGAACGCAGGCGCAAGGACAAACGGTGCGAAGACATACAACTGTTCCGCGATATAACCAGGAAGAATCAGGTAGAACCACGTTAGCGGATAACCAAGAGCCAGTTGGGCCATCGACAGCATGGGATATCCAGACACGATGTACGGTGTCCACAAGGGCAACTCTCCATGACTAATACTGGACCATGCAATGGACCGAAGTGGATAGGAATAGAAGTAAGCATCGCCTCCGAGTAGTAGACGACCGCGAAAGATGGTCCAGGAAAAAAAGATGAGGAAGGCGATTACAATGACACCAATTATGGTAGCGTCATCGCGTCTTGAGTGCGGAGTTTGTGATGTCATCCGAGAAGATCGGAACAGCACACGATGAAGTCTTCGGTTACACGGGTTTGTCTTTTTTGCGCGACGCGAAGAATAGCACGCCTACGATTGCAATCGAGATGATCGATATGAAACTGCCATTACGTGCTGCTGTCGCGGTGTACCGAAGTTCGATTGTGTGAGCGCCCGCTGGCAGATAGACGCCGCGAAGCAAGTAGTCCGTAAGCAGGATTCGTGCCGGGATGCCATCCACGTTTGCTTTCCAGCCTGGATAGAAAATCTCACTCGCAACAAGGATTGTCGCGGTGGTTGCGCTTGTTTCATAACGAATCCGATTCGGCTCGTAGTTCGTAATCCGCACACTGCTGCCGGGCGTCAACGGTCCTCCGGGAAGGGATGGCAATTCCGAAGCGTGCATTTCAAGTAACGCGGTTTGTTTGGGATCAAAATCGACTTTGCTTTC
>PSRF01000065.1 GCA_003175865.1 Blastocatellia bacterium | reverse complement strand
GTGGTGAGACACTCGATCTTTTGCATGAAATTCGGTGAATCCCCTACACGGCAGTGTGGGGATGCTTCAAGTCCTTTCTACAAGAAGGCGCCAGCAGCAGCGCTGAAAGGAGGGAGGTGTGATGAGAACCTTTCTAAGCTCAACGGCGATCATGCTTATTTCCGTCGCAATCACATCCGTCGCGAACATGTGCAATTCGCTGGATGCCCCAACTTTGGGGAAAGACGATTGGAACGAAAGGCCGAACCTCGTTGCGAATGTTGTTCAAACAGAAGAGCAGCAGAAAAACAGCACAGACCTGAGTGGTACATCCTGGCAACTCGTTAGATTTCAAGGCGGTGTTGAGAAAACATTGACGCCTGACGACGCGTCGAAATATACGATTTCATTCGGCGCTGATGGTCGAGTAACGGCAAGAATTGATTGCAATCGTGGCATTGGAACCTGGAAATCGTCTGGCCGAAACCAAATTCGGTTTGGCCCACTCGCGCTTACTCGTGCAATGTGTCCACAGGGTTCTCTGCACGATCAGATTGCAAGGCATTGGAGTCTCGTGCGGTCATACATCATCAAGAATGGACATCTCTTTCTGTCGTTGAAGGCTGACGGCGGAATTTACGAATTTGAACCGCTCGTTTCAACCTCTTCGCTGGCAAGAGAGAAGTGGGAATTGATCGAAGTCAATGGCGCCTCAGTCCAACGTTCCAAGGCCTATATACAGTTTGACGAAAACACCAAAAGATTTTCAGGAAGTGGTGGCTGTAACCGCATCGCAGGCGGCTATGAGGTTGATGGCTCGCATATTCGGTTTCTCCAGACCGTCATGACCAGAATGGCTTGTCTCGACAACGAAGTACAAAGGGTAGAAACGGAGTTCTTGAAGGCACTAAACGACGCGACTGATTTTCAAATTCAGAACAATGTTCTGCGCATATTCAAAGGGAATCAACAAATAATGACTTTCAATGCGAAGACGGAATGACGTTGAGGAATACAATATAAAAGCCAGGATCAAATGAATTCGCGGAAGGCTGAAACAGAAACGGCATCTAGTTATCCAAAGCCATTTGGAAACTTTGCTTCCGTCACCTTTAGAAACTGTGTTTGCAGAGTTGTAAGTTAGGGCGTGCTAAACCGCCAGATTGGAAACCATGTACCTAATCAATTGAACTGCTCTGCAAGACTTTGTCAGTTAGTGTTCGACGTACGAATAAGCGTGTTGTAGACCAGCATTAAAGCCGACCTGTTAAAACTAACAGTTTTCGGTCTTCACACAGGTTGTTAATTTTCGCCGCATGTTTCAATTTCTTAGGACAGCTGTTCAATACATCGCGCCGGTTTTTGTAATCTGCACGATGCTTAACGTGGGCCTCACGCAGAAGCCATCAGCCATCGCGAGTCATTTGAAGAACTATTCTTTCGTTCTCAAGATGCTGTTGGTCAACTTCGTTTTCGCACCATTCTTAATGGTAGTCGCTCTATATTTCGCACCATTCGATCCGGCGCTCAAAGCGGGACTTCTGATCTTCTGCCTGGGTGCAGGCGCTCCGTTCCTCATCAAGCTGACGCAAACCGCAGAGCATGACCTGTCTCTTGGCGCGGCCGTAATGATGATCTTGATGGTCGTAACGGTGGGCTACATGCCGTTAGTACTGCCGCGACTGCTGTCAGGGATTAGTGTGGACGCTGTGGCCATTGCCAAAGCGCTGCTGCTGCAAATGCTTCTGCCGATTGGTGTCGGTATGCTGCTCGCTCAGTTTTTGCCTGGTCTGTCAAAGAAGACGCAGCCCTTGGTGGGCTCGGTGGGAAACCTCGCGATGTACGCGATGGTCGTGGCCACGCTAGTCGGCTATTTTCCCAACCTGCTCAAAATACTCGGCACAGGCGCGTTTCTTGTTGGTCTTTTATTTGTGTTGGCCGCGTTCGGTCTTGGTTACTTAGCCGGGTGGGGTAAAGATCACCTTGAAGATGTCGGCGGACTCGGTACAGCTCAACGTAACACTGCGGCCGGTGTAATCGTTGCGATACAGAACTTCAAGGACCCAAATGTATTCGTTATGTTGACACTCGCGAACATACTCGGAATCGTGATGCTTTTGGTTATCGCCAAAGTGCTCAGCCGTGATAACAAGGTGGATGAA
Source organism: Blastocatellia bacterium (assembly GCA_003175865.1). Lineage (GTDB taxonomy): Bacteria > Acidobacteriota > Blastocatellia > Pyrinomonadales > Pyrinomonadaceae > PSRF01. Next base: position 5,324 of record PSRF01000065.1, on the reverse strand, counting down.
GTAATAGTCTAGCCGTCACGTTACTCGCCTTTAGTAAAACCCCGTTAACTACCCTGTAGGGGCGTCAATCCGTGGGCGCCTCCTTGATGTATAAACGTCTGAACGACTGGTCAAAACGGGGCGCCCACGGAGGGACGCCCCTACAGATCTACTTGGCTGGCTTGCCAGTCCAACTTCAGATTGAGCCTGTGGGTCGCCTGGGCCGCGACGCGGCCGAGTACTCCTGCATAAGTAGGAAACGAGAGTGGCACCTGGGCCAGATCATCGACACGCATATGAGCTGCCATGCACACCGCAGCCACTTGTGTGATTTCGACAGCGCGTTCTCCAACGACATGGCAACCTAATATTTGGCGTGTGTCACTGTTAACTATCAACTTACAAAAGCCGTTGGTCCTACCGTCTATGATTGTGCGAGTGGTTGAGTCGAAACAAATCTTGGCCACCACGACCTTGGCGATTGCGCGTGCCTGCGTTTCACTCAATCCCACTTGCGCGTACTCGGGATCAGTGAAGCTGCCGATCGGCGCAGGTGCATCGAGTTCCTTCATCGTTGTGCCGCGCACGGCGTTGGTGGCAGCGACGAATCCTTCCTGAATTGCCTGTGGCACAAGCATCATCCTTCCAGTGACATCGCCAGCGGCAAAGATGTGCTGAGCTGACGTTCGCAGAAATTCGTCTACACGAATGAAATCTCTCTTGTCGGTTTCAACGCCTGCACACGAGAGATCCAGATCCGCGGTATTAGCCGACCAACCGATCGCGACCACGGCGAGTGAGGCTTCCGTGTGTTGCCGTTCTTCATCTTTAGAGAACCACATACGGATACCGTCAGGTGATTTCTCGAATGACTCAATAACACCAAAGGCTTCTCTTACTTCGATACCACGCTCGCGGAAGGCAGCGGCCACCGCGGCTGACACTTCCTCGTCTTCAGTCGGCACAATGCGCGGGCCAGTGTGAAAGAGTTGTATGCGGGAACCGAACGCGTTGAACACCGAAGCGACCTGCGCGCCTGTTGCTCCGCCGCCGATCACGATCATCGAGGCCGGCACGGAGGTTAGTGCCCACGCGTCACTGTGTGTGTTCGTGAGTTCCGCGCCCGGAACTGAGAGCTTGCGGCTGGTACCTCCCGTGCAAATGATGAATGTGTCGGCGAGCAGTTGCAGACCGTTTTCGGTTTCAACTGTGTGAGCGTCCGTGAACCGAGCTGCGCCGCATCGTTCATTAATGCTTACGCCGAGTTGGTCCAACTGTGCGCGAAAGGTCGAGTGCGCTCGCACGTCTGCTACGACTTCTTGTACGCGCTCGAGTAGGCGTGTGTAGTCAAGCCTTGGTTCACCGACAGCGATGCCGTACCTATCGAGTTGGTGTGCGTTACGGATTAAGCGCGCGGCGTGGGCCAGTGTTCTTACCGGAACTGGTCCATCGTTCGCGGCCATCCCGCCGAACTCATCGCGCGTGACGAGTACAGTCTTCGCACCTAAGTCCGCAGCGCGAAGTGACGCGGTCATGCCAGCTGGTCCACCACCGATTACTACGACATCAGTCATCTCTTTCGCGAAGACTTACAGCTTGATCGAACCAGAAATCTGTATTGAGTGCCCTTGAAACGTTGATCTGTTTGAGAACTCCTGAAAATACTTGAAACCTAAGTTGATCTTCCGTGGCAAGTTGAAGCTCGAAGCGAATCCAACTGCATTGACCTTGTAACGCGCGGCTGCTTGGTCCAAGGTCACGCCTGGACCGCGCGTAGCAGTAGTCTGTCGTGCGTTATAACCGACAAGTCCCACTTGCAGCCATGGCTTATCACCGACTGGGAGCGCACGCATCAGCGAATAGTCCAAGTCAAAAGTCTGGCCTGGATGGATTTTAGTACTTTGCTGTGTAGTGTGAATCTCGTACATCTGAAAGGCTGAGAGCGACGTCTTCTTGTCCTTCGTCAGATAAAACGTCTGGCCCGAAGAGACCGCATGCGTCCAATAGCCCGAACCAACGTTGTCACTTGTTCCTGCTGTAAATCTGCCGGTAGGTGCGAGAAACCCATAGATTGCACGAATGGCAGCGCGTTTCTTTTCCCAGCCGAGAATGAATGGTTGGTAATACGAATCAGCGAAACCACCGCCGCCGCTGACGGGCCCGGTCACATCAGATGTAAGTGAGTTTTTCGCGAAGGGCAACGTTGCTGACATCGAGAACTTAGCACCACTCAAGATTCTCTTCTTGCTTACCCACGCAAAGGTGTTCATGTCCATCACGACGGAGTTGCTGCCGGTGCCTAATACCTCACCGTTTGGTCCCTTCGATTTGTCGCGTGAGTAGATCAGAAGCTGGTTTACGTAAGTGAAGCCGGCCTCCGGTGTGACACCGGAATTAGTGGCACTCATGCCAAGCGGGTACACGCCCCTGTTTTGTGCCATCGTTTGGCCCGAGAGAACTAAGCCGCAAGCGACACCTAGCAGGACCGAAATCATCCACCCTTTGATCATGCGCCCCGCTTCTATGTTTGAAGATCCGCCAGCCAGCGCAGCGCGCTCAAACTAGGCATGAAGCAGTATTCGCCGCCGCGTGTGACAACAAAGTTTGGGAGACCTTGCAAGCGCTTGCGAACAGGCCGGCGAGGTAGAGTGAATGCGCCTTCGCCGCCATTCGATCCGGTAATCGGATCTTTGTCTTCTCCGGCACCGAAGAAGACTCCGTCGTTAATCCACTCGGACTGGACAAATTCGAACTGTCTACCAAGGTGTGCGCCGACGAATGCGAACATCAGACCTCGATCAGCGCCATCATCTTCGAGAACTCCTTCGGGGAGCTGTGGTCCATAGGCGGTTCCACGGCGGATCATTCGGTGTATCCGCGGCACGCCCGCTATCTGTGCATCGCGTGGGTTCGAGCGGCGGATGTGTGACCCGCAAGGCGTCTTGAATCCAGTAGGGTCGTCATCGCGAAAGAGAAAGTCGTTGTTGCGCAGCGGGTCTGCGCCGAGTGCCGGGTCGTCGTGGAGAGGACAGAGAGCGAGCGGCGCTCCACTGCGCCAACGGCCCATCATCTTCGCTGCAATTAGCTCTTCGTCTTCAGGGTTGTTGGAGTTTGCCTTCAGGTAACGTCGGAACTCAGCCACGCGCTGACGCAACTTGCGGAAAACAACGTACGTTCCGTTACGACCCAGGACCTCGGGCACAGTTTTTTGCACGCCGCCCATCTCGTCTGGATAACCCAGTACGAACTCTCCGGCTTTAAGTGGCTGTTCCTTTGGATTACTGCCAGGAATTCCGCTCCCTTCAATCGCTGGGTGGCTAATGCCGTCTCTAAAACCGAACGGCTCTGTTTCTGTAGGTAACGCGTGGCAGTTTTGTCGCCAGATGACTTCAATTCCTGACATCTCGCGATAGGCTTTCCTTGGGCGTTCGAGGGCGACTTCAAGACGTTGTTCGTCCGGCGACACCGCGACGATGATTACGTGTACGTCCCCAGTTCCCAAGGGCTCCTCCCAGTTTTCAGGTGAGCTCTCACCAATGTCGTGCAGATCTCTGGCGCGCGCCGCCATTCCTTGACGGAACTCCCATGAGAAACTATCGAGCGACTCTTGAGGCACACCCAGCGCTTTGAAGCCACTGTAGGTGAGCGCGACGCTTACCCACGTGTCTGCCAGCGGGCTCATCGGATTGGCCGCAGAGGTTACTGCGCCCGCAACTCGCCGCATCAACTCACGTCCAGCCTTGCGGTCGTCAATTCGGAAAGCAATGTAAGTGGCGACGTATGGTGTGGGCCGGGGGCGCAGAACACCGCTCTGAATGTCTTCGAGTTCAAGTTTGGAGTTCAAGTCTTCGCTCACTGGTCCAAGGATTTATGAAATCATCAAGCTGTCGCGAGGTTTTTCCAGAAATTCTTCAGGCTGTCAGTGCCACCGAAGAGTGTCGTGAAATTTGTCGAATCGATCAAAACAATATCTCCGGCGCGCTCGGCGTTTGGTGGCATCCACAGCAGGCAGTTGAATTCAGCGTTGCCCGCTGCCGTGAAAGGATGCGGCCGGTCGGGATCGATTGGCTGTCGTGCAAGCACGTGCACAGTCGTGCCGTCGTCCTCGGTCAGCCCGTAGTGCGGAAGGTGTGGGTGAAAGTTAAGTGTCGGGACATTGTTTAAAAGATTTAACTTGTCGAAATCGCGAAACGTTGTAAGTGGAGCGATTTCTTTGGTGCCTTTGACTACTGCTGGCCGTAAGCCCCACTGGTTCCAGACTGGAATACCCAAGGCCTTCATTAGCGAGCGAGTATATTGACTGAATCGTTGCTGCCGCGGCACCAGCCGATCGCCGTGGTGTTTGTATTCCATCTGCCGCTGATCGAAATCATCAGTGAAGCCCACGTCGTGATGCGGTGCGACTAAAAGGCAAGTCCCTTCGCGTTTCAGCCATTCCTTGATCGCTTCAATTTCCGCGGATGTTGCTTCCTGTTGCGAAGGGAGATGGTCCAGACCAAAGACTAGTAACGTGTCACAGTCCGCCAAGATGCGTTCGTCAATCGGTTGGGGATAACCGGCTTGATCGACGCGCTGAAAAACTGCGACCGGATGCCCAGTAACTTCGCCCGCTATTTGTTGAAAACTTAAAGCTGATCGGTGGAAGAGTTCCAGAGTGCCCGCAATGCCTTGCAGAAAATTTGCAGCGCTCCACTCTGGCTTTTCATAAGCCGGCCAGGTCACATTACGTACTTCAGTCATCGTTGAGAAGCGATTTTCCATTTCTGCCGGATCGCGTTGTGTCTCCCAGGGATAACTCCACGACCAGTAAATGCTCAGGCGACGTTTTCCCGGCGTGTACTTACGCGCAATATGATCTTGATTGTAAGTGCGTGCTGCGTTACTCATTACTGCTCTCCCTCATATGATTGGCTCAGCTTAAGCGACCCCATGTATGACCCTCAGCCTTCCAGCCCTCGCCCGTCTTTGCAAATGAGTACGTAAGAGTTCCTGGTCGGATGATCTGTTCCCCTTTCTTGAGTGTGATCGTAAGAATGGCGGAAATCGAAGCGTAAGCGCGATCGCCACTCAATCCCCAGGCCTTCACCCCTTCGTTCGCAAGGTGCTCATGCTCTACGCCTCCCGCTTGAAGCCATCTCTCCGCGTCCGTCCACCAGTTGTTGAGGGCATTTGGGCCAGACCATCTGAAGGGAGCGAACCCGTCAACAATGACCACCTCGTTGCCGTAAACGCCACTTATCAGAGCAAGGTTTTTCGAGTTGTATGCAGTAAACACCGTATCGATAAGAGCAATGATTTCATCAGGTGGTCGGTCTGCCATTCTTGTCTCCTGTGATCACTACATC
>PSRF01000369.1 GCA_003175865.1 Blastocatellia bacterium | reverse complement strand
AGCCGGTGTCGAGGGCTGGCTTGAGCAGCGATACACGATCAGCCAGCAAACGTACGATCAGTTGCAGAAGCTCGCACAGGACGCGAAAAACTATCCACCACAGGGCACGGGAAGTACCCGAAACGACACCAACATTCATCTTGAGCCCGCGCGCGACTCCGATCATCTCTATCAGATTAGCTTGGGCGCTAAGGTGTCCGTCCTGAAGCGTGCCACGAGTGAGAAGCAGCCGGGAGCGCGGCTCCCGGTGGGCGACAAAGGAAAGAAAGAGCCGCCTAAGCCGGTGATGGAAGACTGGTGGCTCATCCGCGACGCACAAGGTCGCACAGGCTGGGTGCTGGCCCGCATGGTCGATCTCGACGTGCCGCTCGATATTGCTCAGTATGCCGAGGGGCAGCGGATCCAGGCGTTCTTTGTCTTAAATGAGGTTCGGGACGGCGACAAAAAGGTTCCCGAGTATCTGGTACTAGTCAGCGAGCCGCGAGATGGGAATCCGTATGACTACGATCAAGTTCGGGTGTTCAGTTGGAATGTCCGCCGCCATCGCTACGAAACCGCTTACCGGGAACGAAAATTGGAGGGCTTTTTTCCCGTAACTGTGAGCCTCGAAAATTTCGACAAGGAGGGGACGCTGCCGGTCTTTGTTCTTAAAGTTCGCGATACCAGCGGTAATCTGGTTGATCGCAAGTACAAGATGAATACTCCCATTGTGCGGCGTGTGCTGGCACCCGGAGAAGCGCCGCAGAAGCCGGCTGTTCGCTCGAAGAGAAGGGGTCGTTAGTCGTTGGTTGTAATGCTTTGGCCATCAATTTCGTACACGATCCTTTGATATCCTCTGCGCCGGTTCGAACTGATGCACTGACTCGATCACGAGAAGTTCTGTTCAATGAGTGCTCTGGCGAGGACAGATACGCGAGCAATCTTCGGTTTTCTATTTTTGCGCCCGAATCGGAAGTACAAATGGACTAGCCGTAAAACTCAGCTATGCCCTGCACGACCCAATGTTGTTCTTCTTCCGTGAGCTCGGGGAACATGGGAAGAGCGAGTACCTCGCGTGAGGCTTTTTCGGACTCGGGCAAATCACCTTCCTGATATCCGAGGTGGCTGAAACACGATTGCAAGTGCAGAGGCAAGGGATAGTAGACTTCGGTTCCAATATTGCGTCCTGCCAGAAACCTCCTCAGCTCATCGCGCCGCTGAGCGCGAATTACATATTGGTGGAAGACGTGATGTGCGTGCGCCGAAATAAACGGGAGGCGCACAGCAGAGTTTTCGCTATTGGATGCGAGCCCGACATCCACGAAAAGGCGATCGTACATTGCCGCGTGCTGACGACGCCGATTGTTCCACTCCGTGACATGCGGTAACTTCACCCGAAGGACGGCGGCTTGAATCGCATCCATCCGGGTATTCCACCCAATTTCGTCGTGGTAATAGCGGCGTGGGCTGCCATGATTGCGAAGGCGGCGCATGTGCTCGGCGTATTCCGGACTGTTAGTGGTTACCATGCCGGCTTCGCCGTAGGCACTTAGATTCTTGCTGGGATAAAAGCTGAATGCAGCGGCCGCTCCCATCGACCCGGCGTTTCGTCTACCCCATCGGGCGCCAATAGCCTGCGCAGCGTCTTCGACGATGGACAGCTTAAACTCGTCAGCCAGCTGTTGGAACGAATCCATGTCGGCGCATTGCCCATAGAGATGGACTGGAAGCAGAGCACGTACTTGGCCCAAACCACGGGTGCGCAATGCCTTTTCGACCTGCACCGCATCGATGTTCAAGCTCTGAGAGTCGACATCCACGAAGACGGGCCGGGCGCCAGTTCTCACGATGGCGCTGGCGGACGCGAAGAAGCTCAAGGCCGTGGTGATGACTTCGTCACCCGGACCAATCCCAACGGCCGTCAGCGCGAGCCAAAGGGCATCGCTTCCAGAGGCGCACCCAACGGCAGACATCACTCCCGTGAATTCCGCCAACTCCTTTTCAAGAGCCTCGACGTCGGCACCCAAAATGAAATGTTGCGAGGCGCAGACGCGCTCAATGGCGGCCAGCATCTCCTCCCGCAGAGCGGCGTACTGACGGGTCAGGTCGAGGAGGGGAACAGCGAACGCACCGCTTTCCGTGGAGCTCTGTTTGCGGCTTTTTAGGCTTGATAGATTCACGGAAGAAGGATTTTAGCAAGGCATGTTAGATTTTGGTCTGCGGCACGCGGCGATCGTGTATGCTGTGCTCAATTCTATTCCTCACCGTTCCTGGGAACCTGCCTCGACACGGCTGTGCTCACTGCGATGAATCCTTAGTTTCGGGAGTTCAGGAATCGATCTGCTTTCCTCCAGTGCCAGTCGACAGGGCGCGACGGCTTGGAGAATCTCGTCGGTTCGCATATTCAGCAAACCTTGCGGATACTCTGCTAGGTTCCGCAGGGCTCTCGCCAGCACCGAGCGGCATCCGACGAGATTGCCGGTTGAGTGGTGATGAAAGGCAACAGCTAATTGCGTGAGTCCCTGGAGAAACTTCTTATCGTTCTCGGGAGCGGCTCGCCAGAGATCCTCGAGCACTTCATGCGATTCAAAGAACTGTCCCGCATTGAAGAGACGAATTCCTACATGAAGCCCGGCGAGTTCCATGCCCTATTTTCCCACGTCACAGGGTTGGCTCGGACGCTCAGAGCCATCTCTCAGGTCTAATTCATTGCACCGATCAGACCAAGCCTGCGCTATTGACAGATAACTAATGTTTTGTCTTCTCTGTTGCCTCGAAGGTTAGTATTTCCATTTATTGTGGTCGCTGGCACCGTCAATCTATGAAAAATGGGAGAAACATAGCAACTGCTACTGCAGCATACATTGTAAGTACCTGAAATAAAAGACACATTGCTGTTGATAGACAGTGGTCTATGACATGCATTTAGACAACATGCAAATGGGCGTGCTGTGTCTCCATTTGCCGCTTCCCAAGGTTCACCACTACATAGGTTTCAAAGTTCTTACCAGCAACTGAAAGTTTCATTTCGGGAGGACAAGGATGGACTATCGATTTAACTGGCTACTAACCCTGCTCCTGACCGCGTTATTTGCGGTGCAGATGTCGGCTCAAACCATTGTGACCGGCGACATTGCCGGCACAGTGACTGATCCCTCAGGCGCGGTGGTTTCGGGCGCGGAAGTCACACTCAAGAGTGTGACAGAAGGAACGACCGTCACAACAACGACCAATTCAACCGGCGGCTTCCGTTTCGCCTTGTTGAAACCAAGCGAGTACAAACTCACGATTAGCCAAAAAGGCTTCAAATCCGTTTCCCAGACAGTCACGGTTGCACTCGGGCAAGTCACCACTGCGAACGCGAAGCTTGAACTCGGTTCACAAAGCGAGATTTTGGAGGTAACCGGAGCGGCTCCGCTCATCCAGACCGAGAACGCCAACATCTCCACGTCGATGAGCGCGAAAGAGGTCGATCTGATTCCGAACTCCGGTAACGATTTGACTGCAATTGCATACACCGCGCCGGGCGTCCAGTTGAGTTCTGCAAGCGGGGGTGGATACGGGAACTTCACTGCATTCGGTTTGCCCGCAACCGCCAATCTGTACACGGTGAACGGCAACGATGAGATGGATCCGTACCTCAACTTGAACAACTCCGGAGCTACCAACCTGCTGCTGGGCAAGAATGAGATTCAGGAAGCAGCAGTTGTTAGCAACGGCTACACGGGGCAGTACGGTCGTCAGGCGGGTGCACAGATTGACTATGCCACTCGCTCTGGATCCAATTCCTTCCACGGCAATGCCATGTACTGGTGGAATGGGCGGACGATGAATGCCAATGACTGGTTTAATAACCAGGCAGGAGTGGATCGTCCGTTTGTGAACAACAACCAGTATGCAGCCAGCTTTGGCGGTCCGATTAAGAAAGACAAAGCTTTCTTTTTTGTGAACTACGAAGGCCTGCGATTGATCAACGCTACCAGCTCCGAAGTCTTTGTGCCCAGCGCGAACTTCTTGCAGGCGGTAGTAAATAACGTCCAGACGGGTGGTTTCACGGACGCGAATGGCGCGGTTTTTGCCCCTGATCCTGCTGCTGTCCCCTTCTACCAGAACTTCTTGAATTTGAATACCAATGCTCCTGGAATTGGTGGAGCGACTCCACTGCCAATCGATTTGGCCAACGGAGATAACGGGGGTTGCGGTGACTTAAGTCCGCAAACGACCGGACCTCTGGCGGGATACGGCACCACGATTCCCTGCGCCGTTAATCTCCGAAGCGTCGTAGGCCAACCTTCGACAGAGTGGATTCTGACTGCTCGTACGGATTTCAACCTGACCGAGAAAGACAAACTTTTCCTGCGCTACAGAATGGATCGTGGTCTGCAGCCAACGACCACGGACGCTATCAGCCCGCTGTTCAACGCGGTCAGCGATCAGCCGCAGTATGAGGGCCAGTTGAACTACACGCGAACCATCAACCCGACGACGATCAACTCCTTCATCGCTTCGGGCAGTTGGTATAGCGCGTTTTTCGACATCGTCAATCGTGCCAAGGCTCTACAGGCGTTTCCATATGCGCTGATCGAAAACACTGGGGCGGGTTGGTACTCCGGTGGTGCATCGGGTTTGTTCGGTCCCAGCTCCGCATTTCCTCAGGGCCGCAACGTAACCCAGTACCAGTTCACCGATGACCTCTCGATGAGCCGTGGGATCCACGAGTTCAAGACGGGTGTCAACTTCCGTCGCAATGACATCACGGACGGTCTCTTCGGGCGCCGGGCCGCCGAACCGCAAGTCTACATTGACGGAGGCCACACCGACTTTAGCGGCATGGATCTTTTCGTTAACGGGCTTACTGGCCGTGTTCGGCAGTACTTCCCGAAGCAGTTGAAACAGCCCATGGCGATCTATAGCTTTGGAGCGTACTTCCAGGATGTGTTGCGGTTAAAGCCCAGCCTGAAGCTGACACTAACTTTGCGTGCAGACCGCAACTCAAACTTGGTTTGCCAGACGGACTGCATCGCGCGCCTTACGGGTCCGTTCTCGCAAGTCAACCACGATCCGAATATTCCGTTCAATCAAATGTTCCAGAACTATCACTCCCTTTTCCCCAATATTGAAAAGGTTTCCTTCCAGCCGCGGTTTGGCTTCGCCTGGAACCCGTGGGGAAAATCGAACACCGTGGTTCGTGGCGGCGTGGGCCTGTTCACCGACTTGTATCCTGCAACTCTGGCCGACAGCTTTGCTTTGAACTCGCCGACCTCGAACCGGTTTATCTTCCGCCCGCCAAACCCGATGCCGATCTCACCTGCTGACACGGCCAACTCCTTGGGGGCACCAGTCGGACAGCAGATCGCAGCGTGTAACGCGGCGTTCAATAACGCCTTTACTGGTGGGCAGAACCTGGCGCAGTACCAGGCCGCTGCTCCTGGCTGCGCAATTCCCGATTACAACTCGATTCTCCAGCAGACTGTTCCCAACCCGAAATATTTGGAGTGGAACGTTGAAATTCAGCAATCGATCGGACAGAAGACCGCCGTATCGCTGAATTACGTGGGCAATCGCGGATCGGACCTGTTCGTGTTCAATCCATTCGTCAACGCGTATGCGGGGAGGTTTGGAACCTTTACGGGGCTGCCTCCAACCTGCGACTCTACGAGTCCCGTTCCTCCCTGTGGACCAGCGGACCTAAGGGTGAATAACGTAAATGAACTCACGAATAACGCACGCTCCAACTACCACGGTGTAACCGTGTCGTTGAGGCAACGGGTGACCAAGGGCTTGTCGGGCAGCATCAACTACACTTGGTCTCACGCGCTTGACGATGTCTCCAACGGTGGCATCAGCCCGTTCAGCTTGAACGACAGCCTGCAGTACCAATTCAATCCGGCAGGTCTTCAGCTCAACAACTACAGCAATGGCGATTACGATGTACGCCACAACTTATCGGCAAGTTACGTTTGGGATTTGCCTTTCAAGTCTTCGAACGGCTTCCTGAATCAGGTAATCGGGGGCTGGACAATATCGGGTACGTTCTTCGCGCGTTCTGGTTATCCGTTCACGGTCGCCGACGGTGTTCCATTCCTGTTCCTCGGCAACGGTCTGAATCTTGGTGGGGTGGGAATCGGGGGGCTTCCGGCGCAGTGGAACGGCACTGGCCCGACCTCCTGCGGCAAGCCAAAGGTTTCCGGCACGGACTTGGTTCCTTGCCTGGACGCAAATGCTCAATTCCCAGTTAGTTTCAACGTGACGGAAACTGGCTTCTCCACCACCCGGCGTAACATTTTCCGTGGCCCGAACTACTTCAACTCTGACTTGAACGTTTTGAAGCGGTTCAAAATCACGGAGCGTGCGAACTTCGCCGTCGGGGCGAACTTCTACAATGTGTTCAATCATCCGAATTTCGCAACCCCCAACACGGACGTGAATGAGGTCTTCAATGCACCGTTCGGCACCGTCACTTCGACTGCGGTTCCGGCGACCAGCATCTACGGTGCTTTCGTCGGATCGGCGGTTTCGGGTCGCGTAGTTCAGCTGCACGCCCGGTTCGAGTTCTAAGATCCGGTCGTCAAGCTAATTCTCAGGGCGGTCTCGCAAGAGACCGCCTTTTTTGCTCCGCATCTGTGGTTTCACCGTTGTCAGGTATCTTTAGCCACGCAGCCGCCAATCAAAATCACGCTATTTAGCCGATATACCCGTTTCGGCCGCCCTCCAGCCCCGGTTACCTCGGTAACCTTTCCATTCGCTTTCTCCATTACTAATCCACCATTCGAGTTGCACAATGGCGTTTCTCGAGAGAGCTCGGTAATACGGTGCTGC
>PSRF01000164.1 GCA_003175865.1 Blastocatellia bacterium | reverse complement strand
ACGTGAATCACTTGTTCGCGTCCATCAGAACTAATGCGAAAAGCACGCACGGCACCTTTCACAATGACATAAAGCCCGCGCGCTTCCTCGCCTGCCACGAATACGACTTCATCTTTGTTAAAGCTTCGCTCGAAGGCGCGCGTCGCCAGTGCTCGCAAATTCTCCTCGTCCAAATCACCAAACAGGACCGTGCGTTTTAGAGCGGCAACTTTGTCGATAGTCATCAAAGCCATCATCGCGCTCTTCAAAGTCCCGTTCAAGTGCTTTCCGACTTCGGACATGCCAACGCGACGAAGCATCGAATTCTTATTTGTTGTCTCTCAGCAAGGTTAATAGAGCAAGTGCGTTTTCTTCCAACTGCAGCGCTTCCCGCAGTGTAACTGCGAGCCGAAGGATCGTTTTCGCTTCATTGGTTGACGAGCGATGCGCGTCCTCTTCGATTTTGGAAAGCTCCTCCAACGTCAGACCGCTTTTAAACCTGCGCCCTTGTTTCAGCCGCAGCTCAACCTGATCCGCTACCGACCTGAATCTTTTCTCAGACAAGTCGTAGAGGTTTGCTTTGCCATGATTTTTCCGGACACCGCGTTTGTTCACAGATCGTGGCGACAATATTGAATCGTTAACTTCTCATCACTTAGCAGGCACTACGTGCCCTTCCTTGTCACCGTTGAATTGAAACTCACGCAGTTCGACTATGCCTGGCGCAGTCTCCGCAGTTCTCACCATGAAATGCGATGCCTTGGTTCGCTCCGTCGGAATACAATGGAAAGAAACCACGAGCTTCGATGGAACCTCGGCGTTTCCTTTGTAAACTGACGTGCATGCTTCACCGCGTTTCATGGCGCCATCGTCATGTACAAAAAGATATTCACCCTTCAAGACAATACCCTGAAGAACAACCGGCTGGTTGAACTGAAACGTGGCTCGCTGCTTTCCAGCTGCCGCTTTAGTCCCCCATGAAGCACCGCCGATAATTAGTGCTGCAAAAACCGCCAAAAAGAAAATTAGACTTTTCATGTCTTCTCCTTCTCCGTAAACTTTTTTACTGCCATGAGGATCAAACTCCGGCAGCTTTTGCCTTTAACGGCAACGGATGCTCACAGATCGCCTTATAGGTATTCACCACATCGGCAAACGTCACTTGCACTTCCTTCTTTCCTTTGATCTCCTGAGCTCGGAGCACAATGTCGTTCATCGATAAGAGACCTTCGAGCAATCCATCCACACCGACGACCGGCAGTCGTCGAATCTTGTTTTCTCGCATCTTGTTAAGAGCAACCTGAACATCGTCTTCCGAACAACAGGTAAATACTTTGTCCGAAGCGACGTCTTCGACAGCGATGTGCGCTAGCTGGCGAGCGTTCAACATCGCACCCATGCAAATGTCTCGATCAGTGATTAAGCCCACCACCTTTCCACCTTCAGCTACTACCGGAAGCACTCCACAATCGTGCTGCCACATTAAGCCCGCCGCGTCTGCCAGAGTGTTGGTTAAGGTGCACGCTGCGGGATTCCTGGTCATGAGTTCTTTTACTTTCATAAGAATTTTTCCCTTCTGCCGGCTGCAATCCTGCCTGGTTAGCAGCGGCTAATCCGTTGGCAGACCGTTCCGTTTGTTGCGATTGCAACAGACGTTCCGAGGTTTTTGATTGAAAAGATTGAGAGATTTTGGCGTGGTCGTATAGTTATCCGCGCTAGGAAGGCGTGCTTTTGCCCAGCGGGTGAGGAAGTTTACGGACCAGTGATTTCCGGAAGTAATTTGTTTCTGAGGCTGGAGTAGCTTCGACTCAAAACAGGAGCGAAGCAACTGGTGCAAAACTAATAGATCATCAATCGCTTCGCCGCTGTTCTAAGTTCTCACACTGAGGTTCGTCTCCGCTGCAGTATCAAAGTCAAAACAATCGCGGCTAACACCAAAACAAGAATCGTCGCTCCAAAAGCTATACGAGCGGAGTTGGAAAGCCTTCGTCCCTCATCACGTTGCAAAACGTTTTGACCGAGTGCGCTTTGCTGATATGCCTTGGCTTGTGCGTCAGCAATCGCCGATTCGAGGCGGGAGCGCTGGAGTGAAGTCTGCTCGAGTAACGCCGTTGTTCGATCCTTTTCTGATTGAAGCTGCTTGCGACGTTGTTCGCGCAACTCCTCCGGATGAACAGAGCCCACGCCGCTGAAGTAGCGCTCAATGTTTTGCGGCTGGAGGTCAATATCCAATTGTTGGAGCCGAGCCTTTAGTTCGCTTTCACGATTCTGCACGTCGATCAGTTGCAGACGAAGGTTGTCGAGCTCCTGGGCAGAATCCTTCACTTCCTGAGCTTCGGCTACTCCGATCACGAATAGCACCGTCGCGATCACAAGCAAAGTGGATCTATATCTCATCGGGTAAACCTCCAAAAGCGCAATCGTGTTGGGGACGGTGCCGACTAGTTTGGGGCAGATGCAAAGAAGTTGCAAATAAAATCGTGGACAAGTTTGGGATCCAATATGTGAGTCAATGGTCGAAGACTGGTTACCTCACTCCGAAATTCACAACTTGGCGGGTATTATTGAAGGCAATTATTAGGTCAAACGAGCGAAAGGGGTATCAATGTCAACTACGGTTGAGAGAGTTGAGGATCGACTGCAGTCGTAAATACAAAAATGAAGGTCGCTGAACTTTCGGATCTAGTCGCACGAAGAGATCCACGGGTGACAAAACGGCAGGGAAACATTATTACTTGATGACGAAGGAACACGGCTGGGAATAATCACAAGGGGCGACTTAGTGCGCGCGCTCGAAACTCAGAATAACGACGGGCTAACCGTACTTGAGGCTGGTTGTGGGAACCTTATCGTTACGTATCCCGATGAAGTATTGCACGATGCAGTTACGAAGATGGTCCGCAACGACATCGGCAGGTTACCGGTCGTCACGCGAAATATGCCGCACCAACTAGTTGGGTATCTCGGACGAGCAGCAGTAATGTCTGCTCGCTTGCGGCGTGTGGAAGAAGAACATGAACGCGAGCCAGGTTGGTTACAAGGTTTGGCGTGAGAAACAATTGAGACCATCGACTTTATGTCGGTGGTTTTTCACTCTTTGCCCAATTTAGTCCAGCTCGCTTAATCGATACCATCGGTTTCATACCGATGGTCCTTCAACTTCCACCTAAGCAACCGCCCTTTCTTGTTCTTAACTCTATGTCCGTGCCTGCCTTCCATTTTCGCGCCGTCAAATACCAGGCATTCATCGATACCAAACACGTCTCGTACCCTTCTAGCCGAAACTGATGCTCCGACCGACTTAAAGTCGGTGGTATCTCATGGCTGGGGTGGAGTCTTGATTAGGCTCAAACTAAAGCAGCACCGGTATGAAACCGGTGGTGTTTTGACTCAATGAACTATTCCAGGAAAGTCTGTTACCCAACTGCCTGATCTGTCAGCTCCAAACCTCTATCAATGATCGCAAAGGCTTCACGCATTTCATCCTCGGTGATGCACAACGGTGGATTAGTGAAAAACGTGTTCCAACGCACGAACGTGTAAAGTCCTTCTTGTCGGAAGAACTTCCCGAGCGCCTGCATTTCTGGCGACGTAGAGTTGAATGGCGCCATTGGCTCACGCGTTGTCCGGTTCCTGATCAATTCAACAATTCCAAATAGACCGATGTTGCGCGTTGCACCAACCGATTGATGGTGATTCTCCAAATCCTCTAACAACCCGCGCATCACGATGCCCATTCTTCGTGCGTTCTCAATCAGATTGTCTTCTTCATAAACTGAAATCGTCGCAAGCGCCGCAGCACAAGCAAGCGGATGACTGTTGTAAGTTAAACCGCCATAGAACACGTTCTTGTCGAAGTGGTCAGCAATGTGACGACGCATGCCGACCGCGCCTAGTTGTACGTAAGCACTCGTTAACCCTTTTGCCATCGTGATCAAGTCGGGCACAACTTTCCAGTGATCAATCGCGAACCACTCACCTGTGCGACCAAAACCAGCCATCACTTCATCTGCAATCAACAGAATTCCATGCTTGTCACACAATGCGCGCAGGCCCTCCATGTAGCCGTCCGGTGGAATCAGAATTCCATTTGTGCCTACGACCGACTCGACGATGATCGCCGCGACAGTCTTCGCTCCTTCAAGCTCGAGCACCTCTTCAGTTCTTGCGAGTACGTCTTCGGCTGTATCACTTCCCTTTTGAATGCCGTGGTAATAATCGGGAATACGAAACACACCAGGAATTCCTGGCTCTGCAGCCCAGCGACGAGGATCGCCAGTTAGAGTCAACGAGCCGGCGGTGCCACCGTGATAGCCCCTGTATCGAGCACCAATCTTGTGGCGCCCACTGAAGAGCCGTGCGATTCGGATGGCATTCTCATTTGCCTCCGCACCTCCATTCGTAAAAAAGAACGCGTCGATATCACCTGGAGTGAGCTCAGCGAGCTTTGCCCCAAGTCGAGCACGAACTTCAGTGGCCATGAACGGGTTTGCGTACGCAAGCTTGGCCGCTTGCTCTTGTATCGCGCTGATTACTCGTTCGTCACCATGGCCAATGTTTACGCACATTAGCTGACTGTTGAAGTCAATGAAGCGCTTGCCTTCAGGTGTGTAAAAGTAAACTCCTTTGGCAGTAGCGACGGGAATCGGATCGACGGCTGATTGCGCCGACCATTCGAAGAGGGTGTGCTTGCGAGTGAGCT
This sequence comes from Blastocatellia bacterium, assembly GCA_003175865.1. Classification (GTDB taxonomy): domain Bacteria; phylum Acidobacteriota; class Blastocatellia; order Pyrinomonadales; family Pyrinomonadaceae; genus PSRF01. Next base: position 4,712 of record PSRF01000164.1, on the reverse strand, counting down.
GAACGATCTCCTCGCCTGTCATCGCTGCGTTTGTAGTAGTCATGGCCCGCGATGCTACTCGTTGGTCTCTGCAATTTCAAACGTGCGGCGCGAGCTTTTTATAGACAGATGGGGTTTACGCTGTTTATATATTGACTCGCTGCAATGCTCCCCAGAGAAGCTCCGGTAATTAAGGTTACAATCATGTCGAGCAACTTCAATCGTTGGGTTCAAGCTCTTCTCGTTCTCTGCTTTCTTGCCTTCGCTGCGAGTTCACAGACAAAACCCACACAAACTGAAGAACAGGACGTGATTCGTGTCGACACCTCGCTGGTTCAGACTGACGTGATGGTCTTCGACAAGAAAGGTAAGTTTGTCGATGGCCTTAGGCCCGAGCAGTTTCAACTGAAGATTGATAACCAAAAACAGGAGATCTCTTTCTTCGAACGTGTCTCCGCTAATGGACGAAAAGAAAGGGTCACTACTGACGGCACCACTTCAGAAGTCTCACCCACAACTCCATCAGCTCCAACCGCAACACAAGGCAGAGTAGTTATTTTTTACGTCGATGATCTTCATCTGGCACCGGACAGCCTTTCGCGGACACGCAAGGCGCTGATCGAGTTCATCGATCACGGAATGGGTGATAAGGATCAAATTGCGATCACCTCACCCAGTGGTCAGATCGGTTTCTTACAGCAGTTCAGCGCCGACAAGGACGCGCTGCACGCGGCAGTGGCACGTTTGAATTATCGGGCAAACACAAAAACTGACATGGAAAGTCCACCCATGTCTGAATACATCGCGCTGAAGATACGTGAAGGCGACGAGCAAGCACTGAGTTACTACATTGCGCAGATTCAGAAGCAGAATTGTTTTCCAGAGCACCCAGGGGAACCGCCGATTTGCACGGTTTCAAAAGAGTCCGCCCGTCAGCTCGTGAAGGTGCGCGCGAATGAGATCGTCACTGAATCAGCGCCGGCAACGGATAACACCCTGCGGCTTTTAGAAGGATTGATGCGCTCTGCTGCGCAGCTGCCTGGACGCAAACTCGCGTTCGTCATCTCCGATGGCTTCTACTTGAACGACGTGAAAACAGGAGCCATCGATCGGATCAAAAAAGTTACAGATGCAGCCGGACGCGCGGGTGTTGTCATTTACACGATCGATGCGCGTGGCATCGTCAGTGAAGCTCTCGATTTGACTAACAATCGACCAATTGATTCCAGAGGTCAGCTAACTGCATCAACCATAGGAGAGATCTCTTCGTCTCAAGACGGACTGAATGCATTAGCTAAAGATACGGGTGGTCGCGCATTTCGTAACACCAACCGACCAATGTCTGAGTGGGTTGCCGAAGTGATGGATGAGACCGCGAACTATTACTTGCTGGCATGGCGACCGGAGACTGATGAGCAGAAACGCGGTAAGTTCAAACGAATTGAAATCACTTTAATCGATCGTCCCGACCTCACCGTGCGACTCCGTAACGCTTACTTCAAATCAGCGACCTTGCCGTTATTAACCATCAAGAAGAAAACGGAAAAGGATCCAACCAAAGCCCGCGAAGACGACATGCGACTCGTTATCGACGCGCCAGTCTCGCAACGGCAAATTCCTACGGAGGTTCACTTACACTTCGACCAGGTACCCGGCGTCGGCACCAGCGTTACTGCTACGGTCACACTCAGCAGTGATGTGCTGCTCTTTGAACTGAACGACGGTGAAAAAGTGGCCGACGTTGAAATCGGAGGGATCTTTTACGACGACAAAGGCAAACCGCTTAATAGTTTCGTCGGTCGTCTTAAGATTTACCCACTACCTTCGAACTCGAAAACTGATAGGGAGCACAGATCGGTTTATAGCTTTCGTGCGTGGTTGTCCGGTGGTTTGTATCAGGTGCGAGTTGGCGTGCGTGATCTAAAGAGTGGACAGATTGGTAGCGCGAATGAATGGATCACCGTGCCGAAGATCTGAGATCAATTTCGAGCGGGGGAGCAACGAATCAACTAGAGAACCGCGAGCGGTGGCGACCGGATGCTAAGGTCAACAGAAGCATTTTTTGAAGACACCTTTCATGAAGTTGACCTTAGCATCCGGTCGCTACCACTCGCGGTCTGTACTTGGGACAGCCTTATTGGTGGGTCCCGTCGAAAAACCTCTAGCACGCCCTCTTTTCCGCAGTTAGAATGACATCGATCTTGCCATCGCAAATTAGGACCCGGACCTAAACTAGACAACTCGCAAATGTCCCTTTCCCCAGGAACAAAACTCGGCCGCTACGAAATCAAAAGCAAGATCGGTGAAGGTGGTATGGGCGAGGTCTACCGCGCGCGCGATGAAAAACTCAATCGCGATGTCGCGATTAAAGTGCTCCCTCCCTCATTCTCCGAAAACACTGAACGCCTACATCGCTTTGAACAAGAAGCTCAGGCAGCAGGCACGCTCAATCATCCAAACATCCTCGCCGTTTATGATGTCGGTACTCACGATGCCTCACCTTACGTTGTCGCGGAACTCTTGGAAGGAGAAGGCTTCCGCGACCTTTTGTCGCACGGAGCATTGCCGCCTCGCAGAGCGATCGATTACGCAACTCAGATAGCACATGGCCTCGCCGCTGCTCACGAAAAGAACATCATTCATCGTGATTTGAAACCAGATAATCTTTATCTGACGAAAGATGATCGCGTGAAGATTCTTGATTTTGGGCTGGCTAAACTCAACCAACCATCGCCTGGCGTCGTCGGTCAAACAGATATTGCCACCCGCAAAGTACACACGGATCCCGGAACGGTGATGGGCACTGTCGGTTACATGTCTCCTGAGCAAGTTCGGGCCGGTAATGTGGACCATCGAGCCGACATCTTCTCGTTGGGTGCAGTGTTCTACGAAATGCTGGCCGGGCGACGTGCGTTTCGCGGCGATTCGGCTATTGAAACACTGAACGCAATCCTGAAAGAGGACCCGCCCGATCTAACAACTACGAATGTCAATATCCCGCCGGCCCTCGAGCGAGTTGTGTGGCACTGCCTGGAGAAAAATCCTGAGCGTCGCTTTCAATCCGCAAAGGACGTGGCCTTTGCAATCGAGTCACTGTCTGGAGCGACAAGTCATACAAGCCAGGAAACTGTTACTCAGTTGTCCAGGCTCAAGCCAACGCAAGGGTGGTCGCGTGAACGTCTGATTTGGATGAGCGTCTGTGCCTTGCTTCTTGCCAGTGTTGCTGTTCTTGGGTTTCTCTATTCGACACGTTCAGCTACAGAAAGCCGACTGGTGCGGCTTGGGTTGTCGACCCCAGCTAAAGGTAGTGATCCGGGTTATCTGACAATTTCCCCGGATGGTCAACGCGTTGTATTTACAGCTGCGAACTCTGAAGGCAAGCGAGTCTTATGGATTCGCGAGCTCGATTCATTGGTGGCCCAGCCAATTGCCTCAACCGAAGAAGCGACCGCGCCATTCTGGTCACCTGATAGTCGTTTCGTCGGATACTTTGCGACACAGAAGCTTCTCCGCGTGGAAGCATCTGGTGGTAGACCGCAGGTACTCTGCGACGTAACTGATGACCGAGGAGGATCGTGGAATCGTGATGGAGTGATTGTGTTCGCTGGAGCTGAAGGAATGTATCGTGTCTCGGCGCAAGGTGGTACTCCGCAGTTAATCACGAAGATCTCACCTCAGGAGGAAGCCCATCGCTGGCCTTCCTTTCTGCCCGACGGTAAACACTTTGTATTTCTCGCAGACGCACCGACGACGGAAAACCACAAAATCCGTGTCGGCTCAATCGACTCACAAGAGACTCAGATTTTGTTTCCTGCAGTCTCCCGAGTCGTTTATGCGAAACCTGGTTATTTACTTTACGTAAATCAGAGCGCACTTGTTAGTGTCCCCTTCGATGCGGATTCTCGAAAGACTACTGGTGATCCTGTAACTGTCGTCGAACACGTCGCTGAGTTTGGCTCCAATCATGCCTTTGACTTCTCTGCCTCTGACGAAGGAACACTTGCTTATCATGCGGGGAATCCGAACGACCAACTCGAATGGTTCGACAGGACAGGGAAAAAGCTGGCGACTGTCGGCGAGCCTTCGCCAGTAGAGGTCCTTGCGTTGTCACCTGATGGACATTCGGCTGCAGTTGGGAGACTCGACGCCGACGGCAGATCAAGTGATGTTTGGCTCTATGATCTGTCCGGAGGGAAAGTTTCCAGGATGACATTTGATCCTCGCGGCGACGGCAGTCCAGTGTGGTCACCAGACGGCACACAGATCGTCTTTGGCTCAAATCGGATTGGCGGTGGGAGCGAGGTTGACTTATTTAAAAAGTCAGCCAACGGTGTCGGTGAAGAAACACTTCTTTTCAAATCTGCTGACGCAAAATACCCTAGCAGTTGGTCTCCGGATGGGCAGTCGATTCTCTTTGAAAACTCAGGGGCGCTGCCGGAAAAGACTGGGATCTGGATACTCTCCCTATCAAACAACAACGCAACACCGTTGCTGCAATCCAAATCGTTTGACCAAGGTGAGGGACAGTTTTCTACCGACGGTCACTTCATCGCTTATACATCAGACGAATCTGGACGACCTGAGGTTTACGTTCGCCGTTATCCACTAACTTCTGAGCGGTGGCAGATCTCCTCTGGCGGCGGTATTCAACCTTTATGGCGTGGTGATGACAAAGAACTTTTCTTTCTTACTGAGGATAAAAAACTGATGTCGGTAGAGATCAAAGGAAGCGC
>PSRF01000243.1 GCA_003175865.1 Blastocatellia bacterium | reverse complement strand
GTTTCGAACAACGCGAGTAGTTTGAATCCGACTGGCGTTGAAGCGAAGACTCTCAATCCAGGCGCTCAAAACACGAACATCGAAATTGACATCGATGCTCCGCCGCCAGGACCAAAACCAATACTTAAACCGATTTCGGGTGGAGTACTTAACGGCACAGCACTCTCGCTGCCAGCCCCGATTTACCCAGAAGCCGCCAAACGCATGAGAACATCTGGCCTGGTTGTTGTTGACGTCATTCTTGACGAAACAGGAAAGGTTATATCGGCGGTAGCATCGAGCGGCCCAATAATGTTGCGTGATGCTGCTGTCAGCGCGGCACTCAAAGCGAGGTTCTCGCCAACCAAACTCTCGGGCCAGCCAGTGAAGGTCTCCGGAGTTATCAACTACAAATTTGCGCTTCAATAACCCCCGATAAGTGACGCGTCGAAATCTCGGTGCGTCATCCCATCTTCTTTCCCAACCAAATAAAGCTTCTCCTAGAAGGGACAAGTTCTCATGGCACTAACCGGACACCTCAGCGATCTTTCACTTTCAGAGCTAATTGAGTTTTTCTGCAATCAAAGGAAGAGCGGTAGACTCAAGGTCCTTTATCCAACTGGACCTGGTTATTTCTTTTTGCACTCTGGTTCACTGGTCGACGCCAAGATCGGTGTACTGCATGGAATAGATGCTGTCTATTACGCATTGACATTGCCGAATGCCGAATTCGAATTTAGCGCTGATGCTGAAACAATAAGTCGAACGATCAATCAACCGTGGACCCAGGTTGTTTTAGAAGGCTTACGTCGACTTGATGAAGGCATTGCACCAGCCCTGGCATTTCCCCCAGGATACGTTCCTGAGCCAGATGAACTGGAAGCCTCACCCGAAAGTCACGAAACTTTGAGTGAGACTCACAAGTCATTCGCCCCTGGTTTCTTTTCATTCGTCGCAAATGAATCCTCTCGTCGTCGCAAGCCATTATTCATTGGAGCGATTGCAGTCGCCGTCCTCGGGAGTGTCGCGGTGATAGGCGTTCCTGCTGGTTGGTACCGACAACACAAAGCGACGCAACCAGTCGAGGCCGTCAATACTGCCCCTGCCCAACAGAAGGCAAACGCACCCTCAGCCCAACCGGCCGCGAATGAGCAGAGTGCACACACCGAAGACGCAGCAGCACTCGCCGCAAAGCGCCAGCGAGAGAAAGAAAGAGCCAAGGCACGCGAGGCGAGAGCAGCAGACGGATCTGTGCCTGCACCAGCCGAAGGTGCTAGACCAGGTGCTAAGCGAGTGGTAGTGACTGTTACTTACGACGAGTCAGGACGGGTGACCCAGGCGTCAGGCGGCGACGCTAACGCTCTGCGAATTGCACGACAGAAAAGGTTCCCTGCTGGCAAAGCAGGCTCTGCGACAATTTCGATTCCTATTAATTAGGAAATGAACCAACTTTATTCGAGGGGAAAGAGCCGCATGGTTCTTTCCCTTTTTTATTTCGGCGTACCGACCATTCCGAGGATCAGCAAGAATCCTCGCTTGAGGCTCATGTCGCGATCGCGAGGGTCATACCACTCATCCAAAGTGTGCGACGATCCTGATGTACCTCCAGCACCCAAAGTGATCGCTGGTATTCCGATTGAGATCGGCAAGTTTGAATCTGTCGACGACTGGTCCAAGCGGGCCTCACGTCCCAAGAGGGAGGTTGCCTCCTGAGCGAGTTCCACTATCATCGACTCCGGCGAAGTCTCACCACTAGGCCGTTCACCGATGAGCTTCAGTTGAACATCGAGAGTTGCATCACCTGTTCGTCGTTCACCATTTTCTTCATCAACAGACTGTCCCAACGTTCGACGGAAATAAGCATCGATACGTCGCAACTCTGCGTCGTCAGCGGACCGAAGGTCAACTTCCATCGAGGCACTGGTTGGGATCGCGTTAACGCTCGTGCCACCTGCGATGCGACCAACATTGAATGTTGTACGCGGCTCAAGCGGTGCAGGGTACGCCGCCAAACGAGCTATGGCTCTGCCGAGAGCATGAACGGGATTTGGTATGCCGAAATCACCCCAGGAATGTCCACCTGTGCCGTGTAACTCGACGCGATAACGTCGTGAACCGAGCGCGCGATTCGTAATACGATCAATTCCTGGCCCATCAAAACTCAGAAAGGCATCCACTCGTTTTGCCCAACGACTTTTAGTAAACAGATGACGAACGCCGCGCAGATTTCCTTCACCCTCTTCACCAACAGTGCAAACAAATAAGACTGATCCAGCAGTGTTGATGTTGTTTTTTCGAAACGCACGCGCAATGGCTACAACAGCAGCAAGACCGCACCCATCATCCGAGATTCCGGGGGCCAGCAATATGTCGCCGTCTCGCCGAACAGTAAAGTCAGTACCAGGAGGAAAAACTGTATCGAGATGAGCACTAACAACAATCAATGGTTTTAGTGAATTACCTTTGAGAAGACCGATGGTGTTTCCTTCAGCATCGATTTCAACCTCAGTCAAATCAAGTTCAAGGAACTTATCTCTCAAGTATTCTGCACGTGCGGTTTCTTGAAACGGGCTGGCAGGAATCGAGCAAATCTCAATGTGCTCCCTTGTGATCGCATCGGCTTCACGCGTGAACCAATCGAGTGCTGCAATGACCTCTCCGCTTTGCAGCAACTCGCGAATGTTTTGACCGGGTGATGTTTTTAGAGATGAGGACATGACGGGAGGCAGTTTTGCTTGTTTCAGATCAACTCACGTATTTGACTTTCTTCGAGCACCGCTGACGACGCCTTCGCACGGTCATAAATGCGATTCACACGTTCCTCGTTTGCTTCGAGCCCCCGCTTCTCAAGCCAGTAAATAACGTTTGATTTACCACTCATTGGTCCGATTTCGATCACCTGTTCGAGACCGAACTCTCCGGCCGGCACGCCCGAGTAAACAATGTCGGCGAGCCTTGGATCGCCTTTTTTGTAACTCTTGATTACAGCGGCGGCGTGAACACCAGTCGCTGTGCGAAACGCATCGCGTCCGAACACTGGATAGTTCAACGGAACGTTCCAGTTACACGCTCGGGCAGCTACTTCACAATACTCACGCAATCTGGACAAGTCATTTCTGATCCAACCAAGTAACTTCAGATTTACGAGTAACTGATCCAGCGGCGTGTTACCGACCCGTTCCCCAATTCCAAGCGCAGAACCATGAACCTGATCTGCGCCTCCTTGAATTGCCGCAAGGGAATTGATAACACCCAGACCTCGATCCTGATGACCGTGCCAATCGAGTCTGATACCGCCACCCTGCTCCTCAATGATGTTCTTTACGAACCGAACAACTGCACGCGCACCATCCGGAGTTGAATGGCCAACGGTGTCGCACACGCATACTGCTTTAGCGCCACATCGAATCGCGGTCGTGTAAAGAGCTCGAATCGTGTCAGGATGTGCGCGACTTGTGTCTTCAGTCACATACATGACGGGAAGGCCCCGGTCCACCGCAAATGTCACCGCCTCTTCTGTCATCTGTAACAGCCGATCTAGTGTCCAGTCCTCCGCAAAGAAACGAACTGACGAAGAGCCGATAAATGTGCAGGCCTCGATCGGAATTCCGGCACGTTGTGAGATTTCAGCGATCGGAACAATGTCATTGCGATGAGTGCGAGCCGCGCAGTTCGGTCTGATCTTAAGCTTCTGCTCTGCTATCTCACGAGCAAGCTGTTCCACCCCCGCGGCGTGGGTTCCACCAGCTCCTGGCAATCCAATGTCGGCGGTGTCGATGCCGAGCGCGTCCATCAAATGAAGTAATTCGATCTTCTGACCGATCGCAGGTTCACAAACAGAAGGAGACTGAAGACCATCGCGCAGAGTTTCATCATCAAGGCCGATGTGACGATTCGGTGCCCTTAAGGAAGGCTCGATTGTGTTCCAGTCGTAAACTAATTCTTCGATTGTCACCGTGCGAATACCTCGTACGACGATTGTGGATTACGGAAAGTGAGAAAGCAAACCTCGATGTAGTCAGTTGTCAGTTGTCCGTTCTCCTAATAGGACCTATTTGACCGATCCGACTTATACGCCTCTGACACCGACAACGGACAACGGCAATTAGCAGTGCTTTTGACGAATCCTACGACGATGTTATAGCCTCTGACGCGCTTCAAGTTATTTCACCGTTTGCTCGACCCGCTTACTGAGCCCCAGTGCCAACCAAAAGAATCGCTCTAGGATCCGATCGCGCTGCAAAGATCATGGCCGTTCGCGCAAGTGTCGCACGAGTCGCGAAGATTGATCCGTCGTGGGCAAATGCGCAAGTCGTTGCCCGACCTGTTTCGATAACTGCGCCTGCGATGCCCTTAACTGACTGGCAATTGATGGAAGGTGCTCGTGAACGTGCCCTCGCAGTTCGCGATTCTCTACGAAGCAAACGGATGGATGCCGATGTCTACGTTGGTCTTGAAGGTGGGTTTCATTCGATTTCCATTGAAGGTGAGTGGCACACTTTCTTACGAGGATGGGCGTACGCAACTGATGGTGAAAGTGGTGCATTTGGCGCAGCTCCTTCGATAAGCGTTCCTCCATCAATTGTTAAGAGCGTAGTGGAAGGCAGACGCGAGCTCGGTCTGGTGATCGACGAGGTAGCAGGCGCAAGGGATGTACGCAGCAAACAGGGGGCTTGGGGAGTGTTGTCACGTGATCTGGTCACGCGTGCTGACAGTTTTGAGCTCGCGCTGATTGCCGCTTTTGCTCCGTTTTATAATACCAGGTTGTATTCTCAAGAATAGGAACATGTTTCAACAAAGATGGATGAATTAGTAGCCCAGGTTAATCATGACGAACCGCCTCCACTCGTTAACAGCCGTGGCTGGATCGAGGTCATTGCCGGTTCAATGTTTTCCGGTAAATCAGAGGAACTGATTAGACGTCTGCGTAGAGCCAGGATCGCGCGACAGAAGGTTCAGGTTTTTAAACCGGAAATTGATTCACGATTCTCCGACAATCAGATCGTGTCTCATTCGGAAATGCGACACGAATCGTCAAACATACGGTCAGCGAAAGACATACTTGAAAACGTCGAACCGGACACGGAAGTGGTAGGTATTGATGAAGGACAGTTTTTTGACGAGGAGTTGGTTAATGTGGCCAACCAACTCGCACGTCGTGGCGTGCGCGTGATCATTGCCGGCCTCGATCAAGACTACACCGGCAAACCATTTGAACCAATGCCTCAACTACTTGCGATCGCAGAGTACATCACGAAGACACACGCAATCTGCATGAAGTGTGGTCACCCTGCTAATTACTCACAACGAACCTTCGAATCAGAAGAACGCGTCGCGGTCGGAGCTGCTGATAAGTACGAGGCACGTTGTCGTCGTTGCTTCGTTCCACACGCCGACGCCCCAACAGTCCATGACGAGTAACTATCGTTACTGATTACTGCGTCGAATGCTCAGCGTATATTGATCAACAGTTTCACGAGCACCACCTTCGGCGACGCCATCAACTTTGATCATGTAGTCATCTACGGGAAGTAAAGTTGCGGGCAATTCGAAAGTGAGATGACTAGGGTTCTGTTTGGGCTTGGGTAGTGAGATCGTATGCGGTTTCCCTCCCCTCATTCCTTGAATTTCGACAACATAATTCGCATAGCTTGTATCGTCTGTAACTAGAGTGAGTTTGACTCCGGTTGTATCAGGGAGTAGTGAAACAGTGTTTCCGGACGAACCACCACGGGAACCTCCAGGTAACAAAGTGGCGACAACAAGCTGTGCTCCTGTTCTTTGAGGTGTGGGACTTTGGGTTGGTTGAGGCGATGGTTGTACCGGCGGCGCCTGCGCAATTGATTGCTGGTTTGACGGTGACGGCTGCTGTATGGATTTCTTCTCCGCTTCGAAACGTTCATTTTCAAGACGCGACTTTCTGACGAGCCAGGCAATACCACCAAGCACGATGATGACGAGTGCCGCAACTAGCGCCATTCTGAACGCAGGACGCCTGAGAATCGTCCGACCCAACCAAGCATCCAGCCAA
>PSRF01000380.1 GCA_003175865.1 Blastocatellia bacterium | reverse complement strand
ATCTTTGATTTTTCATTGTTGGCCGGAGACTTTCATCTTTTTTAATTAAGAACCGAAGCTAATCGAATAAAAAATGAGAGTTGATAAATGATCAATGATAAATAGCGTTTTTACTCCGAGGCTTCCATCAATCTGCGATGCGCGAAAACATCCCAATTCCTGACCTCCCGCAAAACGAAGACGTCTGGTTGGTCGTGTTCGTAACGCACATGCGTCAACGTCGAACGCAGCAGGGAAAGTCCTTCTGGGATGCCATTGGCCGAAACTCAACGGGCACACTCTCGTTGAAATTCTGGACTGAAGTTCTCGACGCACAGAAAGAACTAAAACCTGGACTGTGGGGAATCACAGGCCGTATTGAGAGTTTTCAGGACCGCCCGCAGTTGGTGGTCACAGAGTATCGACCAGTCACGATCGACGAATATCGTGAACATCAGAGTGCTGATCCACGATTTCCGCGCGCATTCACACTTGATATCGAGACACTAACCCTACCGGATTTTCGTGAGCGAGTTGGACCACAACTTGAACGCTCTCTTCGTCTCGGTCAAATGAGACTCGAGCAGCAGCAACGCTATCTCGAAGATATTGCTGCTGAAGAAGAACGTTGCTATCAACTCGGTTCGTTAAGTGCAACTTCAGGACGAATTCTTTCAATTGCTGTTCATATCGGTCCTCAGGCAGGTTTGGATTTCGGCGGGCTCATGACGGCTGAAAGAGTGTTTGGCATCGGTGAAGATGGAAACGAGATCGATGAGCGGCGAAGTCTTGTGGAATTTCTTAAATTCATGAGCGACTTCGACCCGGAATTTGATGAACTCGTTGGACACAACATCATCGCGTTCGACCTGCCTTTTATCTTTCAACGCTGTCTCGTCCACTGCGTGCCGGTGCGACCGTTTATTAATCTCACTGAATACAACCCGCGTGGGGTATTCGACACAATGCGCGGATGGTGGTTAGGTGACAAAGCGAGGCGAGTCAGCCTTGACGACATCGCGTGGGCGTTGGGCATTGAGTCGAGTAAGACTGAAGAGGTGGAAGGCAGCAAAGTTTTTGATCTCTATCAAGCAGGCAAATTGGAAAAGATTCGCGAGTACAACCTCAATGATGTCCGCGTGACGAGGAAGGTTTACGAACGGATGATTGAATGTTTTGGAAGATAGTCGGTTCGTTGGGTCGGTTAGAGAACCCCGATACATCGGGGCTTTCTAAAATTGATAGTCCCGAGATCCAATAAACCTTTCTCTCGAATTTTTCGTAATTTAGGTAAATGCACTGTCCTTCCTGCGGTCGTGAAGCCCCTGTCGAACAGCAATTCTGTCGCAATTGCGGCATGAGTCTTAGCGCTGTCGGGAAACTAGTCGCTCAACACTCCGCCACTCCGGTTGAAATTCAAAAGAAACTCCAGCAGCGTGAACGCGAAGCGAAAATCGTTCGCTGTATGGTCAATTGGATCATACGTGGAATGATCGTGTTGGGCATTGGCGTCGTGATATTGGTTTGCGCAAAGAACTTCGACCTTGGGAAGTGGGTTAGAACGATCGCAACCCTTGTCATACTGAGTGGTTGTGGTAGCGCACTGTTTGGAGTCCTTAACTCACTTCGTCAAGGCGCGTCTTTGTCCACCAACAGCGAGCAGATCCCGCTCGACGAGCCAGTCGACACTAAGCAGCTTCCAGCAAACCCGATTCCTTCATCACTTCCAAGCGTAACCGAACGAACAACTCAACTGATTTCTGTGAAGACTAGTGATTCGGAGTCAAAGTTCAGCAACGGATAATCAGTCCCAATATTCAACTGTCGAAGGTTGGAGCAAGTCTGGAAGGGGAAAAGCGGAAGAATTTTTAACTTGCTGCATATTAAACAAGCGCGCCCCGAAAGATTGTCCAGTCGCTTCGCTGCTGTTCTTACGTGCAACAAGCGGCAACAAAATATTTAACGGCCCGCGGACGGCAGAACGTTTCGCTTACGAAACACAACCTGCTACACTGACGTGAGCTACATACATGTCATCGAGAGTCTAAGTGAATGGAAATTCTGTTTGGCTCGTTACTGCTGATCCTCGGGATCGTCGCTGGTGCCTTTGTTTGCTGGGTCATCACTCGCACCAAACTCAAATACGAATACAATCGCGGTCGCAACGAACGTAACACCGAAGTCGCCACACTCTCCGAACGACTTGCGGGCAAAGAATCACAACTCAACGAACTGCGAGTAGCATTCGATCGCGAAGCGGCACAAAGCGATGGACTTCGCGCAGAGAATGCCCAGGCACTCGCCGAACTCTCTGCTGTCCAAACTCGACTCGAAGAAGAGCGCCGCACAAACCAGGAAAAACTCGATCTGTTGAGTAGCGCCGAAGAAAAACTCGCAGATGCATTCAAAGCTCTTTCCGCCGACGCGCTTCGCAGTAACAACCAATCGTTTCTCGAACTCGCAAAGGAGAACCTGCAAAAATTTCAGGAAAATGCAAAAGGCGATCTAGAGAGGCGCCGGCAAGCAATCGATGAACTCGTCAAACCTTTAAAAGACTCAATCGAGAAAGTCGACAACAAGATCGGTGAACTGGAAAAGACTCGCGCGGGGGCTTATTCGGAATTACGTGAACAAATAAAGTCGCTGTCCTCGAGTCAATCGCAACTACAAGCTGAAACAGGAAATCTAGTGAAAGCGTTGCGCGTACCTCACGTGCGTGGACGCTGGGGCGAAATTCAATTAAGGCGCGTCGTTGAGCTGGCCGGGATGTTGGAATACTGCGATTTCGTCGAGCAGGAAACTGTTCCTACAGAAGAAAGCCGCATTCGGCCCGATCTGATTGTCAGGTTGCCAGGTAATCGCACAATCGTTGTCGACTCGAAGGTCCCCTTCGAGGCGTTTTATGAGTCTATTTCCACGACGGATGACGAAGTGCGTGTAGCGCGCTTGAAAGATCACGCTCGTCTCGTTCGCAACCACATCACCACTTTGAGCCGAAAGTCTTACTGGGAAACAGTTCAGCCGACTCCAGAGTTCGTTTTGCTGTTTCTACCTGGCGAGTCGTTCTACAGCGCAGCACTCGAGAACGATCCAAAGTTGATTGAAGACGGCATTAGTCAACGTGTAATCATCGCCACACCAACAACACTGATCGCTTTGTTGCGGGCTGTTTCGTACGGCTGGCGACAGGAACAGATGGCCGAAAACGCGCACGAGGTAAGCAAACTCGGAAAGGAGTTGTACGACCGCCTACGCACTTTCACAAACCACTTCGCTGACATTGGCAAAGGTTTGGATCGTGCACTCGAGGCTTATAACCGTGGTGTTGGTTCTCTTGAAGGACGTGTGTTGCGCACCGCGAGGAAATTCAAGGAGATTGGTGCCATCGCCGGTGATGACATCGATATTGCTGAACCTATCGATAAAGCGACCCGTTTTCTGGCGCTCGATGAAGGTGGACTGTTTCCGGAGATTGTAGCGGCCGAAAGCGACGCCGAAGAGGAAATGGCTGAGGAATTGCCATTGTTGAAATCACAAAACGCCTGAAGTGATTTTTAATTTTTGATTTTTGATTGCTTTGTTCGGAGTCAAAACCTTTGAATGCTATGGTCCTTGAAGGTAAAACTGTGAACTTGAGATGCACCTGGTCTAAAACAATTTGGGAATGCTGCTGTTCAGATTCAACGTGACGATAACTACCAATCAAAAATCAAAAATCAGAAATCGAAAATGAATACCATCCTGCTCGGTCCTCTCCTCGGCAACAATCGCGCTCAACTTATTGAACGTTGTGCTCAACTCGTCGCTGAAAACCGAAGTAACTCATTTGTCTATCTCGCAGCGTCGCACCCTCTCCTCGAAGTCGTAACTCAAGGTATTCTCGACGGTACAAAGAATCGCGGTGTTTGGGGAGAACTACCCGTCTATCTATTTCGCGGCTTTGTCAGAAAGATCATTTCGACCGCTCAAGATGAACACGGCAACTTATTACCGCCACGTATTCCCATCGATCGTGAAGAGTTGCCACTGAGGCGAAGTCTCGTTTCACAAATACTCGCTCAACTGCTGACGGCCGGAAAACTAAAAGCCCTCGAACCACTCGCTCGTCGTGAAGGCTGCGTGAACACGATCGCGACATTGATCGGCGAGATTCAGCGCTCCGCTAAAACTCCTGCCGAAGTTAGTCAGATCATTGCTTCACGCGCTGCAGACGTTGCACCAATGGCCGGACCGAACACGCAGATCGACTTTGATAAAGAGGTGGGTCTGATCTATTCGACCTACTTCGACTTGCTAACGAGTAATCAGTTAACCGAAGACGACAACGATCAATTGCGTGCTCTTCGTGTCTTGCAAGGCGAGATTGAAGGTATCAACGTCAACGTTCCCTGGCTGCGAAATGTCGAACTACTTGTTCTTGATGGATTCTTTGATTTCACTCCGGTCCAGGGAGCAATCCTTCGTGAGTTGATTCCGCAGATTCCTGAAACGGTGGTGAATCTCAACCACGATCAACGCAATCCCGAAATCTTTAAACCCTTTCAGGAAACAGTCGCACAACTCGAGGCGATAACTTCATTCGAAACCATTCAAAACACCGGGCAAAAACAAACAAATGGGGTTCTCGGTTTTCTAAGAGAAAATCTCTTCAACCCGGAAATTTCAGAATCAACGAACCAGGAAACACAAGAACAACCCCACATTCACTACTTCGAGTGTGGCGATCGGGATACCGAAATCCGAACCATTGCGCGCGAGATAAAGAGACTCGTGCTGCTGGAAAAGTACAACCTGGCAGACATCGCGCTGGTCGTACGCCAGCGTGCTTCTTATGCACAAACAATTGCGCGCGTCATGAAAGAAGAAGGAGTGCCCTGCAGTCTGGAGTTTCGCGTCGAGAGTGTTGATGTTCCCGCAACACGCGCCGTACTTAAACTGCTCGAGCTACTTGAAAAGCCGCAGACTCAGGAGTCACCAGGCTTACGACTTTCTGATCTGGCGGACCTGATCAAATCAGAGTACTTCCGGTTAGGAGACGAGGAACTAGAGACACTCTCGGCGCAGTTTAATGAAAGATACACGTCACTGTTAAGTGATTCCGATAATACGAACGTTGCGCCAATGAAGCGCCGGTATCGTATCGGGTTTTGGGATGCTGACTCACTCGAGAACGCTTTTGCTTACGTTGGTAGTGATCTACCAGTTGGCGCATGGCTGGCACGTGCAGAAAAACTGATCAAAGAACTCCCCCAGGCTGAGGCAACAAAAGAATTGCTGAATATTGATGCAGCCGCACCCGATCGCGATGCTGATATTTCGGATCAAATCGAAAATGCTGAAACCGCAAAAGTTGATGATGCCGGTGTTGAAAAAAAACGACGCCCGTCCAGGGACGTTCATCCAGCTTCACTAGCATGGGCAGCGCTTGTAATCCAACGCTTTTCTGAGTTGATTGTGCTGGTGCCTCGCGAAGGCAGACCGGCTGATTTGCGACACAGTTTAATGCGGCTGTTGGACCAGTTTTGCTTTCGTGATCAAATTGTGAAACCAATTCGCAGCAGCAAAGATACTGACGAACTTCCGCAGATTCTTCTTAATTTCAATGCGCTCGAGTCTTTGCGACGTGCATTGGTCGCAGCAATCAAGAGCATCGAAATGTCCGATGAGCTTCAGCTTGTCGCTAACTCGCGTCAACATTCGACACCACTCTCGACCTTCATAGCCGAAAGTCATCGCGCGCTAAATTCACAATCGCAGGTTCTATCGACAGCTGATCGTGGTGGCCTACGCGTTCTTGAAGCTACGGATGTACGCGGTCTGCGGTTTCGTGCGGTTTTCGTAGCCGGGCTTATTGAAGGCGGATTTCCGCTGCGAGTGTCACGAGATTGGATTTATCCACACGAAGAACGCGAACGTTTGAAGCATTATGGCCTGGCGCTTGAAGACATCTCGCCAGCGACTTTGCTGAAGGAAGAACATTACTTTTATCAATCAGCGTGTCGTGCTACTGATCGTCTTTACTTGACGAGACCATTGGTCTTGGAAGACGACAGCGAAACTGTTGCATCGTACTACATCGATGAACTCAGACGGGCAATCGCACCGTTTGAACTTACCTCTGAAACTGTGCGACGCGATTACGATGGAAAGGAAATAGAAGAGTCCTCTAGTGCTGACGAGTTGCGAGTCGCGCTTGTTCGTCAACAGCAACGCAACCTCCAGCGTGCGGAAAGACAACGACTGTTAGTGCTGCCCCAGATCAAACGACTGCTAACTCTCGCAAGGAACGATGGCTACATCAGTGACCTCGCGCTTCGGCGTATTGAGATAGAGCGCGAACGAGCTGGACCGCACTTTGGAGCGTACGATGGCGTTATCACAGATCCGCAATTGCTCCAACTTCTACAAAAGAAGTTCGGACCAGAATACGTTTACAGTGCCAGTGGTCTCAGTAAGTTCGGAAATTGCGCTTACAGTTTCTTTGCACAGCGAGTGCTGAAACTTGAGCCGCGAGGCGAAGCCGCTTTGGACCTGCAGGCAATTGATGCCGGAAAACTCTTACATGACATTCTTCGTCGATTTTTTGAACGACATCGACGTGAGTTTTTGCGCAAAGCTGACCTGCAAAACCTGCGCGCTGAACTGCTTCACATCGCCGATGAGGTTTTCGATCAACATGAGCGGGTAGTCCCACCGCTGAATCGTCAGATCTGGAAGATTGATCGTGAGATTCGAAAAATTCTTCTTGAGCAGGTCCTTCGGTATGAACTTGATATCCAGGAAGAAGGCCAGGTGAAAGGAGTATTACCAGCGTACTTTGAAATTGCTTTTGGCGGTTCGAGATCTTCGGCCAAGGATCCTGATTCTACCGATCAACCTCTGGAACTGACTCGAGACACGTTTGTTGGCACCGAGTCGATTAAGTTCAACGGGCAGATCGATCGTGTTGATGTCGCAGATGACGACACACTGGTTGCTTACGATTACAAACTCAGCCAGGGCAGCTCTAAAGAAGACATCCGCACAGGTAGAAATTTGCAGATTCCGATTTATCTGGAAGCCCTTGAAAAGGTGATCCTGCCTGGCCACGAGATCGCAGGCGGTGGTTACTACACGATCCGTGGCGGTAAAGATCGTCGCAACAAGGGTCTGCATCGAGCGAGTAAGAAGGCCTACTACAATCTAAAATCGAATGTTAACGCCATTATCAGCGATGACGAATGGCAGCAGATTCGCGCCGAGGTGATCGCAAAACTTTGGGACTTTGTGGATCAAATTCGCGCGGGCAAGTTTTTAGTGAATCCATCAGAGAGAACGAAGACCTGTCGTTTCTGTGACTTCAGCGCG
Organism: Blastocatellia bacterium; assembly: GCA_003175865.1. Taxonomy (GTDB): domain Bacteria; phylum Acidobacteriota; class Blastocatellia; order Pyrinomonadales; family Pyrinomonadaceae; genus PSRF01. The sequence goes on along the minus strand of PSRF01000380.1, from coordinate 2,060 downwards.
ATGTGTCGGTACAACAGAGATCGAATTGAGCCAAAGAGATGGCAATAGCGCACTTTGGCTTGAGGCTGTTGGAATAAAGTATCAAGTTAAGTTAGTTGCAGTAAGGGTGGCTCGCTCCGCATTCTCAAAATAAAAGAGTCTTGATTATTGAACCAAGATCTGTGATGTGAAGGTAAGCGGGCAACCCACCCTTCCTTCCGCAAATCTTTTAAATGATTGCAAATGTCTGAGAACAAGCGCGAACTACTTCCTGAACAACAATCAGCCGCGCACGAGCTTTCAAAGCATGTCTCAGTTACGGCTGGTCCAGGTTCTGGAAAGACAACCGTTCTTGTCGAGCGCTTTCTTCACATTCTCCGCACGCACAAACTGAATATCGATCAGATTGTCGCCATCACATTCACCAATCGCGCGGCTAACGAAATGCGCGAGCGTCTCCGCGACGAACTCAACTCAATACTTCAAGCCACTTCAACCACTGAGCGACCGCAGTGGCTGAAATACAAACGCACACTCGACGGAGCCGTTATAACTACCATTCACGGGTTCTGCGTCAGACTTCTCCGAGAATTTCCTGTTGAGGCTCGCGTTGATCCTCAGTTTGTACTGCTCGATGAACATCGTACGGCAATGTTGCTCGACGCGGTCGTTGAAGAGGTTCTTTCAGAGTTCATTAGCGGAGGCCACCTCGATGTTTCGCGTCTGACACTAGGCGTCGGCCGAGCGAGACTGGCCGACGGTCTTGCTCAACTCTATCGAGAAGTTCGCGGCAAGGGGCTGTCGCTGGAACAGCTTGCATTAACCACGGCAAGTAGCCATACGGCAGAAGAACAACTCGACGAATTGCTTGAGGAACTCGATAGCGCCATGGATAGTTTTTTATCGGTTCCACGCACTACGCCTGCAGCAAGAAGCAATCGCCAGCGAGTCGTCGATGAATGGCCCAGCGTGCGACAACTCCTCAGCAAAGTTCCCGCACACGAGCAGCTCGCAGATTATTGTCAGGCAGTCGAGAATTTTCGCGAGGACTTTCGTCCGCAGGCACGCTCACCAATCGCAGATCATGTCCACGCACTCGACGCTCTCGTTTGGGACAAGGAACTACTGGGACAAGTGCCCCAGCTCTGCCTGGACGTGTTCGCCAGAGGCTACGCGCTCGAGATGATCAACGTCCTCACACGAATTGATGACCGCTTCAAAGAAGAGAAGCAAAAGATCTCCGCACTAGACTTTGATGACTTGGAGTTGCGCACACTCGCACTGCTTGAGCAACCTGCCATGTTGAGTCGCACGGCTGAGCGATATCGATTCTTCCTCGTTGACGAGTTCCAGGACACAAACGCAGTACAGAAACAGTTGCTGGAACGGCTCGTACTGTCTCAAAAACGAAACAGCGTAAATCTATTCATCGTTGGAGATCCGAAGCAGTCAATCTACGGTTTTCGCGGTGCTGATGTGACGGTTTTTCAAAACATGACCGAGCTAATGGTTGAAGCTGGTGGCGTGCGAAAGCCTCTGCTGCAGAATTTTCGTAGCCAGCCTTCATTGATCCACTTCTTCAACTATCTCTTTGAACGATTGTTTCAACCAGAAGAGGATGCCCCATCCTCCGACAAATCGGTGCTACGAACGCTCGGCTACGTCGATCATGAATCCAGTGAACCAAAACGTGAGCAGGACGACGTTGGTCCATTAGTCGAATTCCTGGTCAGCACGAAATCCCCTGAGCACAGTTACGAAGCGCGAAACGAAAGAGACCTGCGTGAGCTCGACGCCCAACAACTCGCGATTCGCATTAACTCGTTGTTGGCTGAGAATCCGCAGCTCAAGTACAACGACATTGCTTTGCTGTTTCGTGCGATGACACAGGTACAGACTTACGAGATTGCATTCCGTCACGCAAATATTCCTTATCAGACCGTGCTGGGCCGTGGTTTTTATGAACGTGACGAGATCTCCGATCTGATTCAACTTCTCCGTTTTCTCGACAACCGAACAGACGAGATTGCACTCGCCGCGGTGTTGCGTTCACCGCTTTGCGGCATTTCCGACAATGGTCT
>PSRF01000321.1 GCA_003175865.1 Blastocatellia bacterium | reverse complement strand
GCCTGATTTGTAGGGGCGGCTGTGTGGCCGCCCCAACGAATTATTTCGGCAGCACGGCCGGCCACGGAGAGCCGCCCCATACAACTTACCCCGCTGGGTATTCAGCTTCGCTTGTTGGCACTCCGAGTCTCTTAGCACCGAGTAACAAACCGATGATTGTCTTGGCATCTTCAATTTCACCATCAGCAATCATCGAGATGGCTTCTGAGAACGACAGTCTGACCACTTCGAGGATTTCATCATCTTCGAGTTGTTGCTTCGTTTCTACCAACTCAGTTGCCAGAAACAACCACATCTTCTCCTCGAGGAAACCAGGCGAAACAAAGAACTCGGAAAGTTTCTCAAGTTTTCCCGACACAACACCCAGTTCCTCTTCGAGTTCACGAGCTGCGCCAACTTCAGGCCGCTCACGATCGCGTAAAGTACCGGCGGGCAACTCCAAAAGGTAACGCACGGCTGGATGTCGGTATTGCTTTACCAGGGCGATCGTCCCATCTGAAAAAACAGGAATGATCACAGCGCTTCCAGTATGGTGGACCACCTCACGTTGATAGGTGATGTCGCCCTCCTTAATAGTGTCAACTGTTACGTTAAAGACGCGCCCTGAGAACACCTTCTTGCTGTCGACGATTTTAGGCAGAGTTCGATCGTTGTTGGTCATAGCTGCAGGTTAAGAAGAATAGCTGGATTGAACAACCTCAGGACTACTTTCCCGTAACAATGTGGGTCTGACCTCACCAATTAGGTAAAGCGATCCTGCGACGCAGATGAGTCCTTGTTCAGATTGTGACTTGGCAATATCAAGCGCTTGAAGACTTGAAGTTGCTATCGTGATTTTGGAGTCGGACCCCATTTTCGTTGCAATTGATCGAAGTAGATCTGTTGATGCTGAACGCGAATTGTTCACCGGTGTAAGCACAAGTTTGTTGGCAACTGGAAATAGTACTGTCGCCATTTGCTCAAGTTGCTTATCTACCATCGCGCCGAAGATCAGCACTAGAGGTCTACTTGCGAATTGCTCGAGGTAGTTTCTCAATGCCTGCGCGCCTGCCGGATTATGTGCGCCGTCGAGCAAAACTGGTGGGTTACTCGAAAACAACTCGAGTCGACCGGGATGACGCGCGGCTTGCACTCCAGCAATGATCGCTTGACGAGCAATAGAGAAGCCGAGTTTGCGAAGGCTCTCTGCCAGTTGAATCGCGATTACTGTGTTCTCGATCTGATGTTGACCGCGCAATCCCAACTGGAGCCTCTCGTATGTGTCGTATTCAGTGTGAATGGTCACGCAGTAGCGACCGTCGTTAGATGTTGCAATCTCTTCGACTCGCCAGTTGTCGTGTGCGGGTATGACTTCATTCGCCACACACTGTGCAGCAATAACTTCCCACGCCTCGGGTGATTGTGGTCCGACTACCGCTTCCATGCCGCGCCGAATTATCGCTGCCTTTTCCGCGGCAATCTCTCTTAAAGTGTTTCCGAGGTACTGTTGATGATCGAGAGCGATCTGCGTGATCGCCACCAAACGCGCATGGGCTGCAGTTGTTGAATCAAGTCGACCACCTAAGCCCGTCTCTAAAATCGCTAAATCGACTTCAGCTTCATGAAAGGCCATCAACGCTATCGCGGTCACATGTTCGAAAAAAGTTGGTAACGCTTCGAGTACTCTTGAAGTTACGAGTGCCTCGGCCGACTCGCGTACTCTTGTGGCGTAACGCGCAAACTTTTCCTCGGAGATGACTTGACCGTTGATTGTGATTCTCTCAGTGATGGAAGTCAGGTGCGGCGATGTGTAGCGGCCCGTCTTAATTCCGGCACTCCGGCAGATCGAATCGAGGATTGCTGTAACGGATCCTTTCCCATTTGTGCCGGCGATTTGCACAGCGGGAAACGACCTCTCCGGATTATGCAGCGACTCGAATAACAACTCGCTGGTACGAAGGCCGAGCTTCATCGTCGACACTTCGTTTCCCAGACTGAGTAAATATTGAACTGCTTCATCAAAGTGCACAGGCAGCTCCGATGGCTAATTTGATTCGTTTGCTGAAGGTGAAAACAGGGAAGGGGTTGCCTTTAATTTCTTGAGATTGCGCGGCGGCGTGCTCTTTCGATATCCGACTCACCGTGGATTTCCGGGTTCATCATGAAGTTCAAAACTTTAATGATGTAATCACGAATCTCTCGTCGATCGACGATTGCGTCGAGCATCCCGTGTTCCAGGAGGAACTCAGAGCGTTGGAAGTCCTTCGGCAGTTTCTGACGAATGGTCTGCTCGATAACTCTTGGCCCAGCGAAACCGATCAATGCTTTTGGTTCGGCAATGATGACGTCGCCGAGCATTGCGTAGCTCGCGGTAACTCCGCCTGTCGTTGGGTCAGTCAAAACTGAGATGAATGGCAATCGCGCTTCATCGAGCGCCGCTAGTGCAGCAGATATTTTTGCCATCTGCATAAGCGACAATGTACCCTCCTGCATTCGTGCGCCACCTGATGCTGAGAAGATCACCACCGCGCTGCGTTCTTTCATTGCCCGCTCGATTAGACGAGTCACTTTCTCGCCTACTGCCGAGCCCATCGAACCACCGATGAACGTCATGTCCATCGCACCGGCAACAACCGGGTGATCTCCCACTGTTCCAGTGGCATTGATAATTGCTTCTGGAAGACCGGACGCGTCTTTTGCTTGAGTTAGACGGTCACCATAGGGTTTGCTGTCGACAAACTCGAGAGGATCGATTGAGATCACTTCGCTGTCGAGTTCCTCGTACTTGCCATCGTCGAACAAAGCAGCGAGCCGTTCTCTCGCGCCGATCCGGAAATGGTGACCGCAGTGTTTACAAACCTGCAGGTTATCTTCCAGTTCGCCTTTAAAAAGGTGAGCCTCGCAGCCCTCGCATTTAACGAAGACATTTTCAGTCTTTACGACTCGCTCTTCAGGCGGAACAGACTCAATCCGCTTGCTTTTCTTGTTGAACCAAGCCATGGGAACGGTCAGGAGATTAGCATAAGCGGAGAAAACGATGAAGTCAGTAACTATCTTGCCGGTTTTCTCTTTGTTAACTCTGTGATCGCGGTGTCTCTGTGATAAGTGCTTCGGGCATTGGTTTCAACCACAGAGACACAGAGAACACAGAGTTCAGACAGAGAAGCCAAACTTAGAATTCAATACCCTGCTGCGCCCTAATCCCTTGGTTGAATGGATGTTTGATCTCTTTCATCTCTGTCACAAGATCTGCGGCGTCGATTAACTCCTGTGGAGCATCCCGACCAGTGACCACGATGTGCAAGGCGGGCTGCGCAGTTCTAATAGCTGTGATCTCTTCAAGCACTTCGTTGACCGGCAGCATCTTGTAACTTAGAACATAGACCAGCTCATCAAACACCAGCAGGTCGTATTCACCGGAACGCATCTTCTGAACACAAAGTGCCCACGTCTCCCGGGCCGTCTTGATGTCCTGCTCAGGGTTCTTTGTGTCCCACGTGAACCCATCACCCATCGTGTGAATTTCAATTCCGAGCTTTTCGGCGGACACATGTTCGCCGTACCGATCGTTCTTCGACTTCATAAACTGGATCATGCAGCAATTGAGTCCACGACCGGCCGCTCGCATCATCAACCCGAGTGCACAAGTCGTCTTACCCTTCCCGTTTCCGGTGTGGACCATCAGAAGACCGCGTGTGTTCTCCTGATAGTCCTGACGACGCCACTTGTACTTCTTCTCTTTTGTCATTTTGGAGTAGTTTGGAGTGCGCTGACTCTGTCAGCGCTTTGAAGAAGTGCGGTACCGCGAGAGTTAGATAATAACAAAAGCGCTGACAGAGTCAGCGCACTCCAAAATTACGCCGCTGATTCAGTTCGCAAGGTGTCTTCGGTTATCTCACGAAGACGGCGGGCATGACTGACCGCTTCCTGCAACAGCCGGACGATTAATGTCTCCGTTTCGTCCCAGTTCCCGCGTAGTGTGCAACCGGCCGCATTGCGATGGCCGCCACCGCCAAACTGTTCCGCAACCTTTGCGACGTTTACATCACCTTTCGAACGTAAACTCGTTCGATACATTCCCGGCTCGCACTCCTTCAACAGTGCAACCGCCTCGACTTCGCCAACCGTGAGGGGATAGTTAACAAAACCGTCTGCATCTTCATCTGAAGCATTCGCATTGTGCTGCATTTCCATCGACAGACGGAGGCATGCGACGCGACCAGTATCATCACGCTTTGCCGTCGAGAGGACCGCGCCCATTAACTCGATACGACTCCACGGATAACTTGCGAACACAGCTTCCGCCGTTTTTGCCGGCTTTACACCTGTACGCACCAGTTCCGACGCGACCTTGAACGTGCGCTCCGTTGTGTTTGAGTAGTGGAACGATCCGGTATCCGTAATCAACGCAGTGTAGACACACTCCGCGATTTCCTTCGTAACACGGACGCCGGTTGCTTTGCAGAGGTTGTAGATCATCTCGCCCACAGCAGACGCAGTTGAATCGATCCAGTTGATCGTTCCAAACAGAGCGGTGGTCGAGTGGTGGTCGATATTGACGACGAGCTGTTTATCAAGGTCAACCAAACCCGGCCGCGTGATGTCCGAGCACTCGATTACGAACACGGCGTGGTAAGTCGGATCGACAACTGGAGTGACTCGTACGTTGTGTGCGCCAGGTAATTGCTGGTAAGCGTGAGGTACTGGATCGCGCATGATGACTTCAACGTCTTTGTCGAGCGCGCGTAATAACCAGTAAAGTCCAAGTGAAGAACCTAAACTATCACCGTCGGGACGAATATGAGAGGTGATCGCAAACCGACGTTTTGATTCGATCAACTCTACTACTTGACTAAGCATTAAATCATAACGATGAAGGATGAATCCGAAGTCCAAAGTCCAAGGTCAAAAGCCCAAAGTCATCTTCAACTGCGAAGACGTTGGACGTTTGACGTTGGACTTTGGACATGGCCCTCATCCTTCATCTTTCATCCTTTCCTCGTTTTCCCGCTCGATCTGTTGCAGTAGTTGATCGACGCGGTCTCCTTCCTCTTCCACCCGGTCACGAACAAAATGAAGTTCCGGAATTCTGGGCATGTTTAATGATAGCCCCAGTTGCTTTCGAATATAGGGGGTTGCGTGGCGCAGCGCTGCGAGAGCCAACCTATGTACCTCTTCATCTCCCGCTAC
>PSRF01000037.1 GCA_003175865.1 Blastocatellia bacterium | reverse complement strand
AGATTTGCAGATCGACCGATTGTTCCCACCACTTCGCCAGCTTTAGCGAGCGGACTTCCGGGTGTGATGATTGCTACATTCGGATTTGAAAAGATGTATTGGCCGGCACGAAATTCAACGCTTGAGATGTAAGCATCGTTCCTCTTTTTCATTGTCGCAACGTATTTTTCATTGAAGCCATTGAATCGAATGTCGTCGTCAAAGAGAAAACGTGAATTGTCGGCAAAGATTTCCTGAACTCGACCGCCCTGCAGTTGGATTGATTTGGTCGGGTGATAGTCGATCCACGCTTCGTTAATGAACAGAGGATGGCGTGCAGTGATCGCGGAGAAGTCCTGATCAGCCGTCAACGGATTGTTGATTGGACCAGTTGCGAGTTGACCGTGGAAGCTCAACGTGGGGTAAAGGTCCGTATCAAAGTTCAGCCGTAAACGATAACGTGCTCTGGCGTTCTGCGAGTGGGTTAACGACGGATCGCCGGGTGCACTCGCAGAACGAAAGATCCCATCAAACCGCAATCGGAAATCACCACTTAACCGAAGTGGTCCTAACCTCAATGCCTGACCTTCAAGCTTGGTTAGTCGCTGTTCGACTGTTGGTGTCTGCTGTGCCGGTGCACCGGCGGAGTCGTTTGTGGGCACTGTGATGCTTGATGTTGCCTGGGCCGTCGCCGCGGTGGTGGTCTCAGTGTTTGAGGTGGGTCGTGCGTTACCCGACAGCTTCGTCAGCAATGTTTCAATAGCCTTTTGTTGTTGTTCGATCGTCTTTTGCAGTTGCTCGAGCTTGACGCTCTGTTTATCGAGTTCGCTCTCAAGCATCCGCACCCTTTCGTTGACCGAAGATTCAGAAGTTGAGGCTGAAGTTGTCGATCCCTCAGTGTTCACTTCCTGTGCACTTAGCCTGATGTCTGCCGCAAGCAAGAAGACAAAGCAGAGGCACGCAGTAATTAGAGTTTTTCCTGAGACATTCATTAGTTTTTCTCCGGTCCTTAGGATTTGCGACACCCAAGTCGACGGTTATTTGAGGTAGAGCGCGTAGGGTATGACAATGCCTTAAAGTAACCTTGCTGTAAAGTTACAACAATATGAACAGGACTTGACGGTATATCCCGTCTACATATCGATCAAGGAGTTGAAGAGCCTTAAACACCAGCGTGGGTCCTGCCATATTCGTTTGAGGGGGTCCCGATGGATTTTATCGAAGTCATGTTAGGCAAAACCTAACGAAGCGAGTTGCTGAAAAGGAGTCCGTTGACAATGTTCTTGGCGGACGCTTACTATTTTCGCGTTTAAAAACGACACCTCCGGCTTTCCTAATAGATAATGATCCTTCTTCAGGCAGCGACAACTAGCAGCGCACCCAACATCGGCAGCCCAATAACAGCTTACTGGCCAGTGATGGTTTTCTTCGTGGTTGCCATCGTCTTTCCGGTGCTCCCAATCGTCCTCGGTCGGTTCCTCAGGCCCATAAAATATGAGAAGGCCAAGATGCGACCGTACGAGTGCGGTATCGATCCGACGACCGATGCTCATGACCGCTTCACTGTTCGTTACTACATCGTCGCAATGCTGTTTTTGATCTTTGATGTTGAGACGATCTTTCTACTACCTTGGGCAATAATCTTTATGGGCAACGATTTCACGTTTACCAAGTTTGCGCTGCTCGAGATGTTTGTCTTTATTGGGATTTTGATTGTTGGGTATTACTACGCGTGGCGCAAAGGAGCGCTGGAGTGGGCCTGAAGAAATTCGATTTTTGAGGTTTGATTTGATTGAGTTTAATTCGATCTGACTGTCGGTAGTACGGGCGTGAGGCCTAATACTACTCGGTCAAAACGAACAAATCGAAAATCAAAAATCTAAAATACACAAAATGGCTGAACACGAAGAAGGATTTGTATTAACCACGGTCGATTCGATCATGAATTCACTCCGGCGGACGGTCGGGGCGAAGACGGTCGATATCGCTGCCCCTGTTGTTAACTGGGCACGTAAGTCCGCTTTGTGGCCCATGACATTTGGTCTCGCTTGTTGTGCCATTGAAATGATCGCAACGGGCGCTGGCCGGTTCGACATCGACCGTTTTGGGGCCGGAGTGTTTCGTCCAAGCCCGAGACAGAGCGACCTCATCATCGTCGCCGGCACGGTGACACTTAAGATGGGCCCCGTGGTTCGACGCGTTTACGATCAGATGCCCGAACCAAAGTGGGCCATTGCGATGGGAGCGTGTGCTTCGACTGGTGGTCCATTCGATTCTTATTCAACTATGCAGGGTGTGGATCGGTGTATCCCAGTCGATGTTTACATTCCGGGTTGTCCGCCGCGTCCGGAGGCCTTGCTGTACGGTTTAATGCGACTCCAGGACATCATCATGCGCGAAGCGCCGTCAGCATATATCTTCGAGTCGGATGGAACAGTCCATCGTCAGCGTGAGTTCGAAGGTGAAGAACTTGTCGGAACTGGTGCTGAAGCAAATCAGAGTTCGTTAGCCGTTTGATTCCCAAAACATCGTAATTACAAAAGGGCCCCTTCAACAGAATGGGCCTTTTTGTTATGTGCAAGACAGAGAACCCCGACGCGTCGGGGTAGCTACCGGATGCTAAGGTAAATATGGACATGAAATTCGTGTGCGCATTGGCATTATCGTCCAGTCGCTATCGTTCCCGGTTCTCTAACGAACACTGTTCGAGTACCGCAGCGTAGCGCCTCTCACCCAAACTCATGATAAAACGGAAGAAACTGGACCGAACTCCCGTCTAACGTTTGGATGCGGTTTTGATGGGAGAAATGATGGGGCAGCGCGCGTCGATGATTGAGCAGACAATCAATGGACAGGTTATTGAAGCCTGTCGGAACGGGGACCGTGACGCGTTTCGACTACTCTTCGAGGCTTATAAAGACAGAGTCTTTTCCATCGCTATTTACTACATTGGGGACCAATCAATCGCTGACGACGTGACGCAACAGATTTTTCTGAAGTTGTTCACCGCTATTCGACATTTTCGGGGCGATTCGGAATTCACCACATGGCTCTACCGACTTGTTGTGAATGCTTGTGCTGACGAGCGACGTAAGCGACGCCGTCTTCTTCCCTGGGGAGATAGTACCCTCATGAATAATCCTGGCGAAAGGAAACCTCAGGAGCGGTCCATGGCTCGGTTGGAAATTGCCGAAGCAGTTAGAAATGCGATTGGCGAATTGAAACCGAAATTTCGCTTGCCGATCTTATTGAAGTATGTCGAAGGACTCTCCTATGACGAGATCGCTGCGGTGATGGGATGTTCAAAGGGCACCGTCGCTTCGCGATTGAATCGCGGGCATAGCCAACTCGCGAAGAAGCTTGCGCATTTTAGCGATCATTCTGTGTGGAGTGAATGATCGCGGTTGGTGGAGATAGAAGATGTTTTCCAGACACGTATTGAAGGAAATATCGGCCTACTGTAATGGTGAATTATCGGCCGCACAGTCGCGAGATTTTGCTGCGCATATTATGTTGTGCAGTAAGTGTCGCGCGAGGTATGAAGAGATCAAGTTGGGTGTAAGTCTTGCTGAACAGTTACCTCGCCTGCATGCCCCAGATGAGCTTTGGGCTGATTTGGAACCACTGATCGATGCGCAACAAACGCTTACTCCGGTTGAAAGAAAATCTTGGGCTACTCCACGGATGAAAGTTGCGATCGCGGCTGCTGTACTGATCGTTGTGACCGTTGGCATTTGGTTTTTGCTGCGTCCGTCAACTCTTTTGCCGTCGCCTAAATCGTCCTGGCAAGTGGCACGCATCAACGGTACTCCACGAATTGAATCGTCAGCTGTCACTGACAAGGCACAGTTATCCGTTGGACAGTGGTTGGAAACTGATGGCATTTCGCGGGCTCAGATCGCGGAGAACTCGGTTGGGCAAGTGGAAGTTGATCCGAACACCAAGCTCAGGTTGGTCGGCATCAATGGCAACGAACACAGGTTTGAATTGGCGCGCGGAAAAATGAGTGCACACATTTGGGCGCCACCGCGTTTGTTTTTCGTCGACACACCGTCGGCGGTTGCTGCTGATCTTGGTTGCTCCTACACACTGCAAGTAGACGATTCAGGAGGAAGCCTGTTGCGTGTGACGTCTGGCTGGGTCGCCCTGCAACTGAAAGATCGAGAGTCGATGGTTCCCGCTGGTGCTGCTTGTCAAACGCGTAAAGGTGTTGGTCCAGGGACTCCGTACTTCGAGGACGCATCGCCAGAGTTTCGCCAAGCGCTGACGTCGTTTGATTTCGAAAACGGACGAAAGGCGTCTATTGATTCACTGCTAAGTCACGCACGCAAGCGCGACACGCTGACACTATGGCATGTTCTCTCGCGAGTTGATGGTGATGAGCGTTTACATGTCTATCAAAAGATGGCGTCGTTTGTGCCACCTCCTTCGGGCGTGACACCGGAAGGCGTGTTGCGGCTCGATCAGAAGATGCTCGATGCCTGGCGTGATGAACTTGAGTCGACTTGGTCTGAAGGGAATTTGATTCCGAAGAAGGTTGCCGAGGAGTTTTGGAGAATCAAGAACGGAGTCAATCGACGCGTAAATCAGTTGCAATAGATCTTCCGCATTCTCTCTGTCTCTGTGGTTGGATTCAAGTAACTAACATTCACCACAGAGAACACCGAGATAGCACGGAGAAGCAGGAGGTAACTATGACGCCACAAATCAATCGGCGTGATTTCATTACTCAAGCTTCGTCGGTCCTGACGCTATCGATCGTAGGGCTGGGTGCGCTTGATGTAATCAGTTGTACAAATGGCAAATCATTTGCGACACCCGCGAAAACAACCGTGGGAACATGGCGGGCCCAGATTGCGGCTGATAACGAACCGGGCGAGCGGCTTGTCGTCTCCGGAAGAATTTTTGCACCTGATGGTTCAACGCCGATGGAAGGGATTACTCTTTACGTTTACCAGACCGATGCGACAGGTATTTATTCGGCGACGACTCCTGGTGATAACCGGAACACACGTTTGCATGGCTCCATGAAGACAAACTCCGAGGGGCGCTATGAGTTTCACACAATCAAACCTGGTTCGTATCCGGGACGTAAGATTCCGGCGCACATCCATGCTTATGTGTCTGGGCCAGGATATCCGGAGTATTGGATTGATGAGTACTGGTTCGAAGGAGATCCATTCATCACCGACGCAGACCGACGCAAGGTGGAGGCTCCTCAAACTTTTTCGCCGATCTTGAAGTTAACACGATCAAGCGATGGGGTGTTGCATGGTGTTCGTGATATCAAAATCGAACGTTGCTCAAACAACTGCACAGGTCGATGAAGAAAATCTACTTATTGATTTGTTGTGTTGTTGCTCTTATCACATCGGTTCAGGCTCATCCGCCGACCGGTATCGTTGTCGACAAACTCGGAAATGTCTTCTTCACAGACCTTGAGACAGTCTGGAAACTAGATACCAACGGTGGATTGAAAATCGTTCGACCAGGTATCTCCGGGCGGCACGTTCATGAACTAACAATCGACAGCGCCGACAATCTTTATGGCGCGGACGTGAGTTATGAATCGCAAAAATTAATCAGCGCTGTGTGGAAGATTACGCCCGCAGGCCAGTTTTCATATCTTCTCGCGCCAACGAGCGATCCGCCACGCGGAATGGGCATCTTGGCTGATGAGGCGGGCCTCACGTATAGCGTGGAACAAGACAATCGCACTAAGAAGCAGACGTTGATTCTACGTCGTGGGTCAGACGGTGCTGTTGTGACTCTCGCTGGAAGCGCATACGGCCAGATCGACGGAAAGGGAACTGCGGCCAGGTTCGGCAGCATTGGCGGAATGGCATTTGGACCAGACGGCAGTTTGTATCTGACCGATGGAAAAGCGTTGCGCCGGATAACGATGGGTGGTGAAGTGACGACGCTTGTTCAAGACTTAACGAAGCGCACTGCTGATGATAGACCAATGCTGTTTGGTACGAACAATGGGATTCTTACCGGCATTAGTGTCGACGTTAACGGCAATGTTTTCCTTTCAGATGCGGGCAATCAAAGGCTGTTGAAAATTGACCCTGGTCACAATGTTGAAGTTGTATATCGCGGGGAAGGCGAGTACTACCCGAACGGTGTTTATGCAAAAAAGAATGGAGATCTTTATGTTCTTGAAGTGGGTTTCAGGCCGCCTGGAACATGGCTGAAACCACGCGTTCGAAGAATAACGGCAGACCGAAAGAGTGATGTCATTGCCACTGCCGGTTCTGAAATCGAACCGGTATCTATTGAAAAAAAGGTGCCGCCCACTAGAAACCCTTGGGGTCCAGTCGTCGTTGCATTTATTGGTTTGTTTCTCGTTGGAGCGATTGTGTTTGAGTGGCAACGTCGCGCAAAGCGCACTGCCGGGATGAGTGCAAGATGAAGAAAGTCGGCAAGATCGTCAAATGGATCGTGGTTATTGGAGCCTGCTTGTTCGTGGTAGCCCAATTAATTCGGCCGGCGAGAACGAATCCGTCAGTTGATCCGGCAGTGACTATCGAAGCGCGCACACAAATGGATCCGCAGGTGGCCAGGATTCTCGATCGCTCTTGTGCCGATTGCCATTCGAATAAGACGCGCTGGCCGTGGTACACAAACGTGGCACCAGTGTCGTGGTTTATTGTGAACCACGTTAATGAAGGTAGACACGATCTGAATTTTTCGGAGTGGGGCAATTACAACGCGCGCCGACAAGACAACAAGCTTCACGAGATGTGCGACCTTGCGAAAGGCGGAGTAATGCCCCTTGGGTCATACACGCCGTTGCACAAAGGTTCAACGCTTTCAGATGAAGATAAGAAAGCGCTATGTGATTGGACCAACAGGGAACGTGCGGCGCTGACATCGAGGTAATTCCCTGGAGTGCGGCCGGCCTCGTTTTGTTATCGCAACACCTTCGTGTTTGTCGAAAGTTATCACATAACAAAACGACGCTCCCGACTCGTCGGGATCGCACTCCAAGGGTCAAATATTCACGAGGTGAGCCGTGTCGTTGATCGACAGCACTCGCACGAACCCATCATTCCTCAAGTCGAACCGACTAATCCCGCAATTCGAACTCGCGATCCAGACAGGCTTTAACTCCGGCGCATCGAGCGCACCCATAAGGTGTAGAGCGAGAATGCAGATGGTCCCAGTGTGACTAAAGACTGCGATCTTTCCGCCTTGATTTTCGGAAATCACTTCATCGAGTTTGTGCCATGCCCGATCAAGAAGTTGCCGGTAACTCTCACCGCCCATCAGTATGTGTTCAAAATCGCGTCGAAGTAGCGCAGCGTATTGTTCCGGATGTTGTTCCGCGGCATCTTCAAAGGTTAATCCTTCCATTACGCCAACGCTGCGCTCTCGAAATGCCTCGCTTGGATTAATGTTCAGTCCTGTGAGGATTGCCAGCGGAGCAGCTGTCCCGAGTGCACGCGGAAGATCGCTCGAATAGATTGCCGTCACTGCTTCTGAAGCCAAGGTTGCGGCGGCTGCAGCGGCCTGTTTGCGACCACGGTCTGAAAGCGGAGTCGCCGTATGGCCACCGAAGCGACCTTCAACGTTGCCTTCGGATTGACCGTGACGAATCAGGAGTACCTGCGTCGACTGTGACATGCTTCAGATTATACAGTCCAGAGTTCAGCTTTTAGTGTCACAGACTAGAATCTGAACCTATGAACCGCTAAGCAGCGACAGCTTCGCTCTTCAGTTTTTCCGCTTGGTAGTGAGCGACCAGGGCCTCGATGAATGGATCGAGGTTACCCTCCATGACAAGATCGAGTTGATGGATTGTGAGGCCAATTCGATGATCGGTGACGCGATTTTCTTTGAAGTTGTAAGTGCGAATCTTTTCTGAACGGTCGCCGGAGCCAACCATTGAGCGGCGTTCGCTTGCAAGTGCCTCGTGCTGTTTTTGCTCTTCGATCTCTTGCAAACGTGCACGCAACACGCGCATGGCCTTGTCACGATTCTTGATTTGTGACTTCTCATCCTGCATCGATACGACGACCCCGGTGGGAATGTGCGTCAGTCGCACCGCGGAATAGGTTGTGTTGACTGACTGGCCACCGGGTCCAGAAGAACAGAACGTGTCAATTCGCAAATCTTTCGGATCGATCTTCACATCAACTTCTTCAGCTTCCGGAAGTACAGCGACTGTGATTGCTGATGTATGAATGCGACCACTCGCCTCGGTTTGTGGGACGCGCTGCACACGGTGGACACCGGACTCGTGTTTCAGCTTTGAATAAACTTTGTCGCCTTCAATCAGCGCAATCGCTTCCTTCAAACCGCCAATACCTGACTCTGATGCCTCTAGAACTTCAAAACGCCAACCCTGTTTTTCAGCGTACCGGTTGTACATGCGCAACATTTCCGCTGCAAACAATGTGGCTTCGTCGCCACCAGTCCCGGCGCGAATTTCCAGGATGACATTCTTTTCGTCGTTAGGATCTGAAGGAATGAGCAATAACTTGAGTTCGCGATCTGCTTCTTCGAGCTTGACCTGCAAAGTTTCCAGTTCGAGCCTGGCCATTTCACGCAATTCATCTTCATCTGCGGTTTCGAGCAACTCACGCGCTCCAGCGATCTCAGCTTTCAACGCTTTCCACGCCTGAAACTTTTGCACCACTTCGCCGAGCGTGCGATGTTGCTTTGCCGCTTTAGCGTAGGCGGAAGGATTTGAAAGGAGCTCAGGTGATGAGAGTTCCTGCGTGATCTCTTCATAGCGAGTGACGATTTGTTCAAGTTTTTCTTCCATGACATCAAAGCGCCGGAAAAATCAGCGCACTCCAAATCAAGATAAAGGTGCCATTGCGGGCTCGCCTGTTTGTGGTTCCAGCTTGAGCGATTCCTTCAGAGCTTCAATTGCAACCTCGAGTTGTTGATCATCGGGTTCCTGGGTGGTGATGTTTTGCAGCCAAACACCAGGACGCGTTATCAGTTTGAAGAACCAGCCGCCTTCTTTCTTCGCTGAGAGCCGGATGATTTCGTACGACAAACCCGCTACCAGTGGGACCAATGCAATACGAATCAAAAAGTTCAACAACAACGAGTCAAACTTAATCACTGAAAACAAAATGATTGCAACAATCATCACAACCATCAGGAAACTAGTACCACAACGTGGATGTTGACGTGGTTGTGGTCGTGCGTTCTCGACCGTCAGTGGTAAACCTGATTCCCATGTGAATACTGTTTTGTGTTCTGCGCCGTGATACTGAAACACACGACGAATGTCCTTCATCAGGGAGAAACTGAAGATCATGATTAGGAAAAAAGTCATGCGGATCAGTCCGTCGATTAGGTTAAAAGCAACAGAAGGTCTAACCGGGTGCAGGTAAGTTCGCACGCTGGTCCATGCTTTGGAATACCATGAGGCTTCGGTCTGCTGGGTCTCCTCCGCTGTTGACGTTTGGCCCGCTGGTGGTTGAACTGTCGACGTTGCCGGGGATGGGGTTGCCCACCCGGCAGCTATGAATAAAGCATTCGTTAGCAACAGTGGTGCCGCAACGAACAGCAGGATGTTAAAGATCAATGCGAAGGCGATCGAACTTGCTGCCGCCGCAGTCGTACCTTTCTTCAACTCATCTTTGGGTCGCTTTTTTGTCGGAAGTGGGAACAGACCTGGCACTGCTCCGGTCAACCCTGCGAAATCACCCTCGCCTTCGATTACTGCGGGAGATAAGGCGAATTCGACTTCCTCCGCTTCTTCAGCCTCAGCGAACGCTTCATTTGCTGAGTAGTTGAGTGCTTTAATCCCGAGCCCCATCGACTGCACCAACACCGCGCCGCCACGCAACACTGGCCATTTGAGAAGTGGATATTTGTCGCTCCATTTCGGTAGGCGTGCGCCGGTGTTGACGATTGTTCCATCCGCCTTGCGTACGGCAATAGCGTAGGCGTTTGGTGTTCGCATCATCACGCCTTCGATGACCGCTTGGCCACCCACAATCAAATCTCGTTCAGCTGTGCTCATTTGACTTGTTTCTACCTCAATCCAACGATTTCATCCGCCGCAACAAACAATAACGCCGGCGATTGTTTTGGTCACTCTACTTTTGATGCACAAGGAGTGACCGACCAACTACGCCGGCGTTTTCAGATTGGGTTTCGCTAGTGTTGACTTCGCAAAAGTCTCCCCTGATTGGAGTTACTGAGAGGCAGTTGCGCCTTCATTTGCTGGCTTTTTGCCGTATCTCTTATTGAAGCGATCGACGCGGCCTGCTGTGTCAACGAGTTTCTGCTTGCCTGTAAAGAACGGATGACACGCCGAGCATATTTCTACGTGAAGATCTCCCTTTTTAGTTGAGCGCGTCTTAAACGACTCGCCACAGGCGCAGGTAACTGTAATTTCGACGTATTCTGGGTGAATTCCTGGTTTCATTACTTCTTT